>DATFZR010000218.1:0-4633 GCA_035314265.1 Candidatus Acidiferrales bacterium | reverse complement strand
CCCGGGGTGCCCACGGCCGGGATGCAAGTGCTGGACCTGCGCCAGTTGCGGCGCCGCCTGGCCGAAGTGACCAGCCGCGACGTGGAATCGCGCATGCGCCGCTACCGGATCCGCCGCGACCGCGCAGACGTGATCGGCATTGCCGCCGTGGTGCTGGATACCGCGGCGGAGGTTCTGGGCCTGCGCGCGTTTCTAGTGCCCGGCGTGGGCGTGCGCGAAGGAGCGCTGCGCGAACTGGTGGCCTCGCGGTTCGCCGCGCCGCGCCGTGTGACCAAGGCGCGCGAGGCGCGCGCCGCGGACGCGCGGGAGGGCCTGCTGCGGTTCGCCCGCCGGCACGGCTTCGATGAGCCGCACGCCGAGCACGTCTCCGCGCTCTCCCTTTCCCTGTTCGATCAGTTGCGTCCCGTGCACGGCATGGATGGAACCGCGCGGCTCGCGCTCGACCTGGCGGCTCTGGTACACGACGTGGGCCGCATCATTAATGACCGCGGCCATCACCGGCACAGCGAATACCTGGTGCGCTACGGAGAGATTCAGGGCGTCCCCGAAGAGATACGCCAGGTAGTTGGCTGCCTGGTGCGCTATCACAACCACAAATCGGAGCCCGATCCGGATCACCGGCCGTACGGCGACCTGCCGCGCGACGTGCGCCGCAGGGTGCGCCTGCTCGCCGCAATCCTGCGGATCGCGGAGGGGCTCGAGGTGGGCCACCAGCAAATCGTCAGCGAGGTGCGCGCCGTCTATCACGTGGGCCATGTGGAAATTGAGCTGTACGGGAAGGGCGATTTGACGCAAGCCATGGCCGCCGCGCAGAAGCGCGCGGGCCTGTTCGAAAGGGAATTCGGCGCCACGGCGATGTTTCGCCGTCCCAAGGAAGGCCGCCGCGTCGCCTAAGGAGGCAGGTACTCTTCATGCTCGTCTATCTAGTTCGCCACGGCATCGCTGTTGACCGCGAGGATCCGGATTGCCCTCCGGATGCGGAGCGCCCGCTCACCAAGAAGGGCATTGAGAAGGCGCAGCTCGTGATGAAGGGCCTGGTGGAGTTGGGCGCGAAGCCGGCCATGATTCTCTCCAGCCCGTTGGTTCGCGCACTGCAGACCGCGGAGATTGCCGCGAAGGCGTTCCACTATCCCAAGGATAAAATCCGGCTCACGAACGCCCTGCTGCCGGAAGCGGATCCCGTAATGCTCACGCGGGAACTCGCGCGGCTGTCCGTTAAACAACTGCTCTGCACCGGCCACGCGCCGCACATGGACGAATTCATCTCGCACGCCACGGGCAGCCGCCGCTCGTTTACCGCGCTCAAGAAAGCAGGTGTGGCCTGCGTTGAATTCGAAACCGGCGTTGCGCCCGGCGCCGGCGTCCTCACCGCGTTGTATTCACCGCGAGTTTTTCGCCTTCTGGGTGATTGATTCTCCGTCCCCTCCACCTGCCTTTAATCCCAGCAACCATTCCGCGCGCCACGCAGCGCACGTTTTTCCCGTCGCCCGTCGCACCGCGGCCGCGAACGCTCGCGCCCGCGCCACCTGGACGAGCGCGCCGAATCCGGCGCGTTCTGCCAGGAATGCGACCAGCGAATGCGAGAGCACGTAGAACGGCGCCGCCACGTTCTGGCGGTCTTCCACGATTTGCCGCGGCATCCCGCGCCGGCCCACAAAGGGCAGCACTGCGCGGCCGCGCGCTTCCGCCAGCCACCGCCGCGCGTCGGCGTCCACGCCGCGGTTGCCGCCGGAAGTGAATAGCCGCGAATCGTAGCCGCCGTCCCGTTCGCTCACTGCACTCTCCACGTAGCACGCCAGGCCCTCGCTGAACCAGGCCGGCCCGTGGCGGCAGGGCAGAAGTGCGTGCGCGATCTCGTGCAGGTAGGGCGCGGCGTGCGTGCGCACGCGCTGCGCTGGAAGAAAGATGTTCCTGCCCCGCGCCGTGGAAATATGCCCGGCGTCGCGCACCTCAAAGTGCAGCCGCGCGCGGCCGGTTTTTCCCGCCATCCGCTCCACGGCGCGAATTCCCCGTGCCGCGAGCGACGCGAACCCCAGGGCCTCCTCGCGCGAAAGTGCGTTCGGCTCGTAGCGCAGGCTGACGCGCCCGCGCCGAACCTCCAGAAGTCCCGGTCGTCCCACGTGGGTTCGGCTCCTCTCGTGTTGCATCCTTCGAGCCCTCATGAGACAAGTGGGCCGCAGCCGGCCACGGAGGTTACGTTCCCCATGAGCGCATTCCACACCCATCCCAGGCCCGCACTCTTTGCACTCACGCGACGCCTGGCCCTATGCGCGCTCGCGGCCCTGCTTTCCACGCTCGCCGCGGCCTCGGCCCGCGGCCAGACGCTCACACCGGCCCAGCAGGAGGTCCGCGCCGTCCAGGATGCCCTGATTGACGCTTACACGCACCGCGACCCGGGCGCCATCGATCGCATTCTCGCCGATGACTATACCTTCGTGCTCAGTAATGGCGCAGTGTACACAAAGAAGCAGATTGTGGACGGATTCAGCGCCGGAGGCGACCGCACCATAACTTCCTACCAGCGCGACGAAGAGGCCATTCGCGTCTACGGCGATTTCGCCGTGATGACCTACCGCTACACCTCCCGTGAATCCTTCCAGGGGCATGATGAGAGCGGGACCTTTCGCCTGACACGCATCTTCGCCAGGCGAGATGGCCGCTGGCAGGTGATCGGCGGCCAGGAAAATCGCATCGCCGCGCCCGTATCGACTCCTGCGGCTCGCTTTGTGGGGACGTGGCGGCTCGTTTCCGGCGGCGATCTGCGCCCCGACGGCTCGCTCGAGCCGTTCAAGGAATACGGTCCACATCCCCTCGGCTACATCATGTACGACGCTACGGGACACATGTGCGCTTCACTCGCCAATCCCAATCACCCGCTTTGGGCCGACCCGAACAAGCCCACCCAGGCAGAACTGGCGCGCGCGGGCGAACGCGTCTTCGTCTATTGCGGCCCCTACGAAGTCCGCGAGAAGGAGGGCCGCGTCATCCACCGGCCCGAGTTCTCTTCCTGGCCGGGATACGCCGGCACAGACCAGTCTCGCAACTACCGCTTTGAAAATGACCTTTTGATTCTCTCCGGCGAGGCGTCCGATGCCAGCGGCCAGCCGAGTTCCTACCGTATCACCTGGCAGCGCGTCCCGCCGAATTAGGGTCTTCATCTATCTGCTGCTGTATACTCGCGTCCGCGAGCAACAACTAGAAGGGGGCCTCTGATGTCCACCTCGCCAACTCCGCAGCCCCACGACACCAACTCGAAAGCGCTGGCCGTGAATCTCGAGGCCTCCGTCTACGGCACGTTTGCCGAGATCGGCGCGGGCCAGGAAGTGGCACGCTGGTTTCTGAGCGTGGGCGCCGCCTCGGGCACGGTGGCGCAAGCCATTTCCGCCTACGACAAGACCGTAAGCGACGACACCTACGGCTCCGGCACGCGCTACGTCTCCAAGGAACGCCTGCTGGCCATGCTGGACCACGAGTACACGCTGCTGGTGCACCGCCTGTCCAAGGATCGCGGGGCGCAGACCCGATTTTTCGTTTTTGCGGATACGATTGCCACGCGCAACTACCAGGGCACGAACCAACAGCACGGCTGGCTGGGCCTGCGCTTCCAGGTGGAACCCGGCGAACAGCCGAGCCAGATCCTCCTGCACATCAATCTCCGTGATTCCCACGCGGAACTCCAGCAGCAGGCCATCGGCATCCTGGGAGTGAATCTGATTTACGCCGCGTACCACCAGCGCGCGTCGTCGGCGGAATTCCTTGCTGGTTTGTTCGAAGGCCTGGCCCACGAGAGAATCGACTTTGACGTCCTCGAGCTGAGCGGCCCGGCGTTCGCCGCCGTCGATTCCCGTTTGTGGTGCCTCGACCTGCTCGCCCGCGGCATGTCCGACGCGATCGTCTTCGATGGCAACGCGCAGACCGTTGAGCCCTCCGCGCCGCTGCGCAAGCGGCCGATGATCGTGCACCGCAGCATGTACGAATATCCCGGCCTGTTTGGCGGTGACGCGATCCAGGCCGCACAAAAGCAATTTCTGTCCGAAGGAAAAGCCTTCCAGCGGGAGCCCATCGTCGTCATCCAGGTGAGCATACGGAATCCCGGCCACGCTGATTTCGATTGCGCCACGATGCTCGCAAGCGTCAAGAGGTTCGCCCCGCTCGGCACCGTGGTTGTTACCGAATTCCACGAGGGCTACCGCCTGGTGGACTACCTGCGCCGGCACACTTCTGAACCCATCCGCATGATTATGGGTATCGCCGGACTCGTCGGGCTGATGCAGGCCAATGCCTACAAGGCTACGCCCGGTGCTTTGCTCGAATCTTTCGGCCGGCTCCTCACTACCGATGTGACGCTGTACGTGGGTTCCATGCCCATGGAAACATTCGTTGCGGCTCTCAGCGACATGCCCAGCGGTTTTGTTGTGGAGTCCGCCGCCAGCGCCTCGATGACGCTCGACGACTTCACTCCCAAGCCGCCCATCGACCACCTGTTCCGGTATTTGCGCGGTGCGGGGCGCATGGTTCCTCTGGAATAGCACATCCAGTCCGGAGTGCGGGAGACATTGAAGAATGCGGCTTTCCTGCCGGCTAGAGGCAGCGTCTATTCCTTTTCCGCCAGAAACCCCAGCACATCGCCCTG
>DATFZR010000217.1:0-3875 GCA_035314265.1 Candidatus Acidiferrales bacterium | reverse complement strand
TGCCGCAGCTCTTCTCCCGGCTGCGCAAGGAATTCGGGCCCGAAGTCCATCTGCTGCACGACGTGCATCACCGCCTCACTCCTATCGAGGCCGGGCGCGTGGGAAGGGATCTCGAGCCCTACCACCTGTTCTGGCTTGAGGACCCTACTCCCGGCGAATTGCAGGCTGGCTTCCGCATCATCCGGCAGCACACCACCACGCCGCTGGCCGTGGGCGAGGTCTTCAACAGCATCTTCGATTGCCAGCAGCTTATCGAGGAGCAGTTGGTGGATTACATCCGCACCACCGTGGTCCACGCCGGCGGCATCACGCACCTCAAGAAAATCGCCAACCTCGCGGAAATCTACCAGGTGCGCACCGGCTCCCATGGCGCCACGGACCTGAGCCCCGTGTGCATGGCTGCGGCGCTCCACTTCGATTTAAGCATTCACAATTTCGGGATTCAGGAATACATGCGACATACGGAAGAGACAGACAAAGTCTTTCCGCATTCCTACACTTTCCAGGATGGGCTGATGCATCCCGGCGAGGCTCCGGGACTGGGAGTGGATCTCGACGAGAAGTTGGCGGCGCAGTATCCCTACCGCCGGGCGTACCTGCCTGTGAACCGCAAACTGGACGGAACCGTCCACAGTTGGTGAGCGGATACTGCCGCTCGAAGGCCGCCCAAACGCGCGGTTAAGGGCGAGCCGTGACGGACTCTCTGGGCTTTTCCGACGAGGGCGCGAGCTGCAATCCCAGATACTGCCGGGCGTTATCGAAGCACAGATTCCGCACCAGATTTCCCACCAGCTTCTCGTCGTTGGGCAGCGCGCCGTCTTCCATTTCACGGCCCAGCATGTCGCACAGGATGCGGCGGAAGTATTCATGCCGCGGGAACGACATGAAGGAGCGCGAATCCGTGAGCATTCCCACAAAGCGCGGCAGCAGGCCGGCGTTTGAGAGCGCGTTCAACTGCCACTCGATGGCTTCTTTCTGGTCCAGAAACCACCAGCCGCTGCCGAATTGCACTTTGCCCGGCACGGAGCCGTCTTGAAAACTGCCGATTGCGGTGGCAAACACATAATTGTCGGCGGGATTCGAGTTGTACACGATCGTTTTCGGCAGCGAGCCGTCGCGGTCCAGCAGATCCAGATACGCGCACAGCGACGACGCATGCTTCCAGTCTCCCACGCTGTCGAACCCGCCGTCCGCGCCCGTTTCACGCATCCCGCGCGTCCGCGTATTGCGCAGCGCGCCCAGGTGCAGTTGCTTCACCCAGCCCTTCTCCGCATCCAGATGCCCGAAGTAGAGCATCAGGAACGACGCGAACCGGTCCTGCTCCTCCGGCGTGATCGTGTTTCCACCGCGGACCTTTGTGAAAATCACGGCTGCCTCGGCCTCCGTGCAGGGGTTCGCGTAACAGTGCGCCAGCCCGTGGTCGGAAATCCTGCCGCCGTGCGCGTGGAAAAAGTCGTGACGCCGCTTCAGCGCATCCAGAAAGAAGGCCAGCGAGCGGATTTCCACGTTGCACGCCGCGGCCAGCCGGTCCACCCAGGGATTGAAGCGTTCCGGCACGTTCGCCGCGAGCGCCGCGTCCGGCCGGAACGTGGGATACACGCGGAAGCCCGGCCTGGAGGCGGCGATGGCCTCGTGCTCCTTCAGGTCGTCGCAGGGATCGTCGCTGGTGCACACCACCTCGACGCGGAATCTTCTCAGGATCTTCTGCGCCGCGAATTCCCCCGATTCCATCAGCGCCGCCGCCTGCTTCCAGATCCGCGCGGCGCTCGCCTCGTCCAGCAGTTCGCCGATGTCGAAATATCGCTTCAGCTCGAGATGCGTCCAGTGGTAGAGCGGATTTCGCAGCGTGTTGGGCACCGTGCGCGCCCAGGCCAGATATTTTTCGTAGGGCTCGGCGTCTCCCGTGCAGAATCGTTCCGCCACCCCGTTCGCGCGCATGGCGCGCCACTTGTAGTGGTCGCCCTCCAGCCACAACTGGCACAGGTTGTGGAACATGCGGTTGCGCGCGATTTCCGATGCGGGTAGATGCGAGTGGTAATCCAGAATGGGCTGCGAGGCAGCGTACTCGTGATACAGGCGCCGCGCCGCCCGCGTGTGCAGCAGGAAATCGTCGTGCACGAATTCCATCAGAAGCTCTCCGCCACCATCTTATCGGCGTGGTGCTCATTCGCCGCCGGAAAACTACGCGCCGCCCTCATTGCGCCGCTCCCAGTGCGCCGAGTCCACAACGCCCCAAAACGGCTGAAGGATTGAAGGAAATGGCGCGCCTGAGAGGGTTCGAACCTCCGACCTCTGGTTCCGGAGACCAGCGCTCTATCCAGCTGAGCTACAGGCGCGCAGAGGCTATTCAGAGTCTAGGCGCTCACATTAGGTGCGTCAAGACGGGCGCGCAACTCCGCATGCCCATGCCGGCTCGCCAGCCCCAATCGGGGCCCGGCAGGCCCGTTACTTCGCCGTGTGCCCAGGCATTCCGCCGGCTCGCAGGTGCTATACTCGGTTTCACACATGACGCAGAACGGCTTCTTCAGCGACGCCACCAACTGGATCGCCGGCCATTGGGATAATCTTCGCATCGCCAATTTCATCCATCTGGCCTGGATTCTGGTGCTCGCGTTCGCCTTCTCGCGGCTGCTCCGCGCGCTCGAGGGCCGCTTTGTGGCCCGCTGGGCCGCGGAAGGCCGCGTGACTTCCATGCGCCGGCTCCAGGTGCAGACGCTTCTGGGCTTCCTCCGCAGCATCGGCACGTTCCTGATCGCCAGCTTCGCCATCCTCACGGCGCTGCCCGAGCTGGGCATCAGCGTCGCCCCGCTCACGGTAGTCGCGGGCCTCGGCGGCGTGGCGCTCGGCTTTGGCGCGCAGAATCTAGTGCGCGATTGGATCAACGGCGTTCTCATCGTTCTCGAAGACCAGTACGTCGTGGGCGACACCGTGCAGATCGGCGAGACCACGGGCCGCGTCGAAGAGGTCACGCTGCGCCAGACCGTGATCCGCGACGCCCAGGGCGCTCGCGTCTACATTCCCAACGGCGAGATTCGCCGCGTGGCCAACATGAGCCGCGACTTCTCCCAGATTTTTCTCGACGTGCAGGTTCCCGCGGGCGCGGCGGGCGACCGCGCCCTCGCCTCTCTCGATCGTGTGGCCGCGGAGCTTCGCGCGGACGCCGCCTGGGCGCCCGCCCTGGTGGACGGCCCCCGCGTGCTCGGCATCGAAGCGCTCACGCCGGCCGGCGCCACCGTGCGCCTGCAGTTTCGCACCGCGCCGCAGCGGCAGTACGACGTGGCGCGCGAACTGCGCCGCCGCATCGCGGCGCGATTCGCTCAGGAAGGCGTGGATTTTGCCAGCGAGCAACGCGTCGTGCTGGTCAACCCGGCCGGCCCGGCGCGGACGCCGCTCACGGAAACCGAAAAGGAAGCCTCCGCCGCCGGTTCGTCCGGATAGGATCGGCATTTTCGACCTTGTTACCGCCTCGTGCGGGACGCATCGAAGTTCTGGTCTAATAAAAAGGGCAAGAAACGAAAAGAGGAAATCATCATGGGACAAGTAACGCACGATCAAGCCAACCTTATGCTTCGCCTCTATGAACTGCGCCGCGACCCGCGCATGCGCGAGGCCCGCGACTGGTTCGTTCTGGAATGTCACGCTTCCACCCCGCAAGAGTTGATGAGCAGGTTTCCTCCGGGCTCGCAGGGAAATGCCAGTTTCCGCATGGTCACCAGCTACTGGGAAATGGTGGCCGGAATGGTGAATCGCGGCCTGATTGACGACGAGTTCTTCTTCGAGAATGGCGGCGAAGGCTGGCTCGTGTACGACCGTCTGCGCCCCATTCTTCCCGCCTGGCGCGAGTCCATAGGCACCGCCAACAGCCTGCGCCAACT
>DATFZR010000216.1:0-7128 GCA_035314265.1 Candidatus Acidiferrales bacterium | reverse complement strand
TACATTTTTATGACAGCGCTTCTTGATTCTGGGCACGTTCCCCAGAAGAACTTTCCGTTCAACAACTTCCGCGAACTTAATCGGCAATAGATGCTCAAGCAATCGGTCGAAAGCCGAATGCTCTACCTAAACTCTGTAATTGCTTGAGATCAAAGAGGTTTGGCTCCCCGGGCTAGATTCGAACTAGCAACCCTTCGGTTAACAGCCGAATGCTCTACCGTTGAGCTACCGGGGAAGCGCTGGCCAATCGTGCAGGCCATCGAGCAGATGCAAAGAGTCTAGACGACGGCATTGGGGTCGTCAACCGAGGAAGGGAATTGTGAAGCAGGGCAGTTGGGCAGGGCAGAGCAATTGTGGGAGTTACCAATGCGAGGGGAATGCTTATTGTAGGCGCGTGCGGCGGGACGTGGTGACTACGAGCGAATCGAAGATGGCCAGGACGCTGCGGCGGTATTCGAGGATGCGATCCATGACGGAGCGGACCTCCGGGGCGCGTCCTGCTTCGCGCTCCCAGCGCGCGAGCACGTCCGGGGGGACGTCGATATCGCGGCGCAGCTTTTCCGGGGCGTGGCCGCGGAGGAACAGGCCGTAAAAGAAAGCGGCCTCGCGCTGCGGGTATTCGAAATCGCGCAGCGTCTCCGGATTCAGTTCTTGTACCGTCTGTTGAACCGTTTGTTCCATATTCAACGAGAAAGGGCAGTTTACCGATTCTTGTGCGAGCGTCAAGGGGAAGGTCGGCGAATCCGCCAACCCGCCAGAGCGGCCGGCGCCCTTAGTAGGGAGCAACGCGGGCAACGCGGGCGTAAACGCGGAGGGCGGAGACGTTGGGTTCGTAGGAATCCGTGCGGCCGAGGTCCACGGGCAGACCCCAGGATTCGGCCTGAATCAGGCTGACGCCCGCGGCGACCAGCTCGTCCAGGCTAAAGCCCTCGGCAGGAATCAGACGGTTCGTGCCGGACCTGTAGAGCGGCCGGGGAGGTTTGGAGAGCCCCGCCGACTGCTTTACAGACTGATAAAATGTCTTCCACTCACGTCGCGTCCACATGAACGGCTCCGGCGCGGAACGGCTGCCGCGCTCAAAAACTTAGATGCCACCGGGGCCCGGAAGGTCGCGCGCACGACTTTCAGTTCTGTGCAAAAGGCGCGCTGACCGGGATCCGCCCGGGCCTTACATACATATAACGCAGGAAAGTGTCACAAAGTTGCATCGGAGTGGCGCTTAGAAAGATCCGGATGTCTTGAAAACGCCAACCGGCTGCCACCACGAGGACGGGCACCCTTGGCGGGCATCCTCCCGTGGGGAGGAACGTTCGCGCGCAGGGCCATGCAGGACGCATGACGGAAGAAAAGACGCTGTGGAACAAAACGTCGCCGCAACCGGGCGACCGCAATGCTAGTCGCGATAGCGGCCACCGCCACCGCCGCCACCACCACGCCGTTCTCTCCCTCCACCTTCGCCACGGCCTCCTCCCCCTCCGGAGCCGCGGGGAGCGGGCGGCCGAGCCTCATTGACGACCAGGGCGCGGCCCTGGAAGGCCTTGCCGTTGAGCCCGGCGATGGCACGATCCGCCTCTTCATCATTCTGGATCTCGACGAAGCCGAACCCTCGCGACTGCCCCGTTGCCCGGTCACGAAGAATTGTTACCGACTGGGTCGTATGGCCTGCCTGGGTGAACCACTCCGCCAAATCCTGATCCGTGCAGGTATAAGGGATGTTTCCAATGTACAGCTTTTTCAAGAGAGGACTCCTTCGGCCCAGCTCGACCACCGCGGGCAGGGTGCTGAGGGGACTGGAAGCGCCTCGGGCAGTCAGCCTGGAAATGGCCGCGCCGGGTCGCCCCGGGCACCAGCAACCGTGGCGGATATTCCTCCAAAACCGCCCGGATGTCAACGACAGGGCCTCTGCGCGAGGGGTGGTGGTAGTATCTCTGGCGCTCCGCGGCTTTCGCGGCGCCCAACCCATGCGCGGCACGATGATGTCGTACCCGCTGACGCTCTTTTCCATCCTGGAGCGGGGCGGAAAATATTTTCCAGGCGTGGAAATCGTCTCGCGGCGGCCGGACCGCTCCCTGCATCGCACGAATTTCGGCGAAGTCTACCGGCGCTCGCGGGCGCTGGCGGCGGGCCTGGTGCGCGCGGGACTGCGCAGGGGCGACCGCGTGGCCACGCTGTGCTGGAACCATCGCGAGCATGTGGAAGCCTATTTCGGCGTGCCGGCGGCAGGCGGCGTGGTGCATACGCTCAACCTGAGGCTCTCCGCGGACGAGCTGACGTTGATCGCGCGGCACGCCGGCGACCGCTTTCTGATCGTGGACGACGTGCTGCTGCCCGTGTACGAGAAGTTTCGCGCGTCGGCGCCTTTCGAGCGCGTGTGGGTGGTGCCGACTTCGGGAGAGCCGCTGCCCGCGGGGTGGGAGAGTTCGGAAACCCTGGTGGCGGGAGGCGACCAAGGCTTCCGGTATCCGGAGGTGGACGAGAACGACGCCGCGGCGATGTGTTACACGAGCGGAACCACCGGCCAGCCGAAAGGGGTGGTGTATTCCCATCGCGCGCTGGTGCTGCATTCTCTGGTTATCTCGGTGGCCGATGGATTTGGCATCCGCCAGTCCGACACGAGCCTGGTGATCGTGCCGATGTTCCATGCCAACTGCTGGGGCCTGCCGCAGGCGGCCGCCATGATCGGGACGAAGATGATTCTGCCGGGGCCATTTCTCGATCCCGTGAGTTTGCTGGACCTGATTGACTCCGAGCGGGCCACGTACGCGGCGGGCATTCCGACGATCTGGATGGGAATCGCGGAGCAACTGGAGAACAACCCGCAACGGTGGAAGATTCCCGCGGGGTTCCGGGCGACTTCCGGCGGGGCGGCCACGCCGGAGGGTCTGCTGCGCCGGTGCGACCGCCTGGGAATCGAACTGCGCTCTTCGTGGGGCATGACGGAAATGACGCCGGCGGGAACCACGGCGTTTGTCAAGAGCACGCTCGACGATTTGCCGGAGGCGGAGAGGGTGCGCGTGCGCTCGCTGGCGGGGATTCCGTTTCCTCTGGTGGAAGCGCGGGTGGTCACTCCGCAGGGAGAAGCGCCGTGGGATGGAGAAACCACGGGCGAACTGCAGGTGCGCGGCCCTTTTGTGGCGGCAAGCTACTACAACCTGCCGGAAGCGGGAGACCGCTGGACGGAGGACGGCTGGTTTCGAACCGGGGACGTTGCGGCAACCGATTCCGAGGGTTACGTACGCATTGCGGACCGCACCAAAGACGTAATCAAATCGGGCGGGGAGTGGATCAGCTCCGTGGCGCTGGAAAATGCGCTGATGGGGCACGCGGGGGTGAAAGAGGCCGCCGTAATCGGCGTGCCGCATCCCAAATGGCTGGAGCGTCCGCTGGCCGTGGTGGTGAAGGCTGCTGTGTGCCCGGACGACGAAACGCTGCGGCGGGAGCTGATGGATCTGCTGGCCGGAAAATTCGCAAAATGGCAGCTTCCGGACGCCATCGTGTACGTGGAAGCGATCCCGCGCACGTCTGTGGGCAAGTTCCAGAAAACGCGGCTGCGGGAACAGTATAAGGATTGGCGCTGGGAATGATTGTTGCTACGTCCGGTAGTCGGCGTTGATGCGGACGTAGCCTTCGGAAAGCTCGCATGTCCAGATGCGCGCGCGGCCGCGTCCTGCCTTCAAATCCACCAGCATCACGTATTGCGACTGGTTCATGCCTTCGTGCGCCGCCTTTTCGTCGAAGGGAAGGGGATGGCCACGGCGGAAGACGGGAACGCCGGCGAGCGTGATGGAAGCACGCTCGGGACGAAATACCACGCCGGAACGTCCTGCAGCGGCGAGGATTCTTCCCCAATTGGGATCGGCGCCGGCCAGCGCGGTTTTGACGAGCGGCGAGTGCGCGATGGTGCGCGCCACGGTTTCAGCGGCGCGGTCGTCCGGCGCGCCGCGCACGTCGATTTCGATCACGTGGCGCGCGCCCTCGCCATCGGCAACGATCTGCAGCGCGAGGGAATGGCACACGCGCTCGAGTGCGCGGACGAAGCGCGCGAAATCCTGGCTGCGTGGGCTGGCCAACGTGGCGCCCGAGGCGCCGCCGGCAAACAGGGCCACCGTGTCGTTCGTCGACGTATCGCCGTCCACGGTGATGGAATTGAAGGTAGGCCCAACCACGGCGTCGAGAGCCTGGCGCAGAAGCACGGGAGACGCGGCAACGTCTGTAAAGATGAACGCCAGCATGGTGGCGTGTGCGCCCTGGAATTGCGGTGCGATCATCCCTGCGCCCTTAGTGCATCCGGCAATGCGCGCGGTGCGTCCCCCGATGCGCACGGACGCCGACGCCGTTTTTGGCCGCGTGTCTGTGGTGAGGATTCCGCGGGAGAGGCGGGCAAACGCCTCCGGACCAGCGGCGATGTCCGGGAGAAGCCGGGGAATTCCGGCGAGGATTTTCTCCACGGGCAGCGGGACGCCGATTACGCCGGTGGAGCAGATAAAGACCTGATCGCGGCGGCAGAAGAGTTTCGCGGCGAGCCCCTCTGCCATCGAGCGCGCGGCGGCCAGGCCAGCCTTGCCCGTACAGCAGTTCGCGTTTCCGGAATTCATCACTACGGCGCGCATGCGTCCGCCGCTGCGGCGCACGTGTTCCTTTGAAACGAGCACGGGCGCGGCCTGCACGCGGTTGGAGGTGAAGGCCGCGGCCACCGAAACGAGTTCGTCGGCGACGACCAGGGCGAGGTCCGGCGCGCCGCTGCGTTTGATTCCGCAGGACATGGCGCCAAATCGAAAGCCGCGCGGAAGTGAGAGTGTTTCGGACATGGTCTAGGCGGGAACCGGCTGCGCGGCGCGAGGCACGCGCGCGGGCTGGAGCACGTGGAGAAGGGAATGGGCAGGCGCCAAGTCGGGTGCCAAATCCATCGCCAGGGCTTCGAGGCGGCAGGTAGCGGCCTTCGAGCACTGGGAGCAGTCGCGCGCGATTTTTTCCGCAGGCATGCCCGCGCGCATGCGGCGGAATCCATGGCGCTCAAAGAATCTGCCGGAGCCGGTAACGGCCAGCAGGCGTGCAATTTTCCGCCGGCTTGCCTGCTTCATCGCGGCATCGAGCAGCTTCCCGCCGATGCCCGTGCCGCGCGCATCCGCGGCCACGGCGAGCGAGCGGATTTCCGCGAGCCCGGGGCCGTAGGATTCCAGCGCCACGCATCCTTTCACTCTCCCGGCTTCAACGGCCACCAGGTAATCGCGGATGCCACGTTCGATCTGCTGGCGGGTGCGCGGCAGAAGGATGCCCTGCGCGGCATACGCGGAGACGATGGAGTGGATGGCCTCTGCTTCGGCCGTGCGTGCCTGCCGGATTCTCATAATGCGGCCTCCAGCCGCACGAGGCGCGCATCCGCCTCCGCCAGGGCCTCGCGGACGCGCCGCGGGGCGGTGCCGCCGGGCACATCACGCCGCGCGATCACGGCATCGAGCGTGAGGCAGGATTTCAGGTCGTCTGCAAACAGCGGCGAGAAGCGCTGCATCGTTTCGAGAGGAAGATTCGTCCACGCGGTGCCCGTGCGCTCGGCCTCGCGGATCACCTGGCCGGCAATTTCGTGGGCCCTGCGAAAGGGCACGCCCTTGCGGACCAGGTAGTCTGCCGCTTCGGTGGCCAGCAATTCCGGACCAGCCGCCGCGCTCATGCGATCTTCACGCACGCGCGTGGCCGCCACGGCGCCCGCGGCGATGCGCAGCATCTCGACGGTTTCCTGGTGGGCCCGGAACAGCGGTTCTTTATCTTCCTGCAAGTCGCGGTTGTAGCTGGAGGGAAGGCCTTTGAGGGCCGTCAGGAGCCCGAAGAGAGCGCCGTACATGCGGCCCGTTTTTCCACGGGTGAGCTCCCAGGAATCGGGATTCTTTTTCTGCGGCATCAGGCTGCTGCCTGTGGCGTACGCGTCCGGCAGCTCAATCCAGCCGAAGGCGGCGGAGGAAAACAGGATGAAGTCTTCGGCCAGCCGCGAGAGATGCGCGGCGGTGAGCGCCAATGCGAACAAGTAGGCGGCAACAAAGTCGCGGTCGCCCACGGCGTCCAGGCTGTTTGCCGTGATGCCGCCGAAGCCCAGTTCCGCGGCGATGGCCGCGCGGTCAATGGGGAATGCAGTGCCTGAAAGCGCGCCCGAACCCAGCACGCAGGCATCGGCCTGGTGTGCGGCGTCCGCAACGCGTTCCGCATCGCGGAAGAACGCCTCCGCATGGGCGAGGAGAAAATGCGAAAAGAGGATCGGCTGGGCCGGCTGCATGTGGGTGAGCCCGGCCATCACGGTTTGCTCGTGGCGGCGCGCCAATCCGGTGAGGGCCTGAAGCAGCAGGGCCAGGGCGCGGCGGGCGTCGCTTGCGGCCTCGCGAAGAAAGAGGCGCAGGTCTGTGGCTACCTGCTCGTTGCGGCTGCGGCCGGTGTGCAGCTTCGCGCCAAGCTCGCCTACGCGGGCAATCAGGGCCGCTTCCACGTAGCTGTGCACGTCTTCCGCATCGGAGCCGGTGACCGTGGCGGGGTTCTCTCGCGCGGCGCTGCCGATTTCGTCGAGCGCCTGGCGAATCGTGGCGGCTTCCGCGGCCGTAAGGATTCCCGCGCCCACGAGAGCCTGGGCCCACGCGCGGCTGGCCGCAATCTCCTGCGGCAGGAGCAGAGCGTCAAAGGCCAGGGAGCGCTGGAACGAGAAGAACTCGCGGTCCGGCGGCTCATCGAACCGCCCGCCCCACATTTTTCCGCCGGCCTGCGTCACTTCTTATCCCCGGAGGCGCTCTTTGCGGCGGGCGCGGGCATCGTCACCGGCAGGGCGAACAGGTTGATGAAGCCTTCGGCAAATTTCGGGTTGTAGCGGCCCATGGTGAAGCTGGCCAGGTCTTTGCGGTACAGCGACAGCGGCGAATTGCGGGACACCACGGTGAGATTGCCTTTGTGCAGTTTCAGCCGCACGCTGCCCGTGATGCGCTGCTGGGCGCGCGTGAAGAAAGCGTCGAGCGACTCGCGCAGCTCCGTGAACCACAGGCCGTAATAGACCATCTCCGCGTAACGCTGCGCGAGCAGGGCGGAGAAGTGCGAGGTCTCGCGATCCATCGCAATCGCTTCCAGCTCGCGGTGCGCGCGCACCAGCAGCGTGCC
>DATFZR010000215.1:0-2640 GCA_035314265.1 Candidatus Acidiferrales bacterium | reverse complement strand
AGTTTCGCCTCCAGCACCACGCCTGTAGCGGCGCGCTCCGGCGTCGCCTTCAATTCGCCCAGGTCGGCCACCAGGCAAATCATTTCCATCAACAAATTCAGATTCGTTTTCTTCTTCGCCGAGACGTCGACGAACACGGTCTTGCCGCCCCACTCTTCAGGCACCAGCCCTCGATCGCCGAGCTGTTTCTTCACCCGGTCCGGCAATGCATCCGGCTTGTCGATCTTGTTCACCGCCACAATGATGGGAACTTCAGCGGCGTGGGCGTGATCGATCGCCTCAACCGTCTGCGGCATGACGCCGTCGTCGGCCGCCACCACGAGCACCACGATGTCCGTCGCTTTAGCACCGCGCGACCGCATGCGTGTGAAAGCCTCGTGACCCGGCGTGTCGAGGAACACAATCTCGCGCCCAAACGCCGGCGATTCCTTGTCGGTAATCCGCACCTTGTAAGCGCCAATGTGCTGCGTGATGCCCCCGGCTTCGCCTCCTGCCACATTCGTGATGCGGATGGAGTCGAGCAGCGTCGTCTTGCCGTGATCCACGTGCCCCATGATCGTAACCACGGGCGGACGTATCCCGGTTTCCGGAACCAACGCTTCGCTCGCGGCCGCCGCATCAATCTCTTTCGCGGTCTGCTCTTCGAACGTGATCACGTTCGTGTCGGCACCGAAGAAGCGCGCCATCTCGCTCGCCAGTTCCGCATCCAAAGTCTGGTTGATGGTGGCGAATACGCCTTTCGACAGCAGCCGCGAAATCAAATCCTTAGCGCGAATCTCCAGCTTCTCCGCCAGATCCTTCACGCTGATGCCTTCCGCGATCGTGATGCTGCGCGTGATCGGCAGGGGCTCGTTCGACACCACCATGCGCGGCGGCGGCGTGTAGCCCTTCATCGGACCTTCCTTCACACCGCGCGGAACATAGCGCTGCCCAGGCCGTCGCGCCGGACCGCCCGGACGACTTCCCGGACGGGTCGTTCCCGGAGGTGGAAGCGCCGGACCCACGCCCAGCGGACGCGCGCCCGCAGGCGATTGCCGCGTGGGATGCATCGGCCTGCGCTCACCGGGGCGCAACATAGGACGCGGCGGACCTCCGCCCGCAACCGGCGGACGGCGTTGGAAAATGGGCTGACCGGGCACAGGACGTCCCGGGATTGGACGCGAAGCGCCGCCGATCGGCACTCCTGGCTGCACCGGCGGCGGAGCCGCCCGCAGCGGAGCCTTGTACACCGGCCGCGGCCCGGTCTGCGGAACGATCATGCGCGGAACTGGTGCCGATGGAGGAGCCACCGGACGCGCAGCAACAGGCGCCGAGAGTGGAGCACTCGCTGAAACCGAGGGAGGAACTCCTGCGGCCGGAATCTGCGCCGCTGGCGGAGGCGTTGCCGGGCGCACCGGAGCGCTCACTGGTGACGATGAAACCGGCGGAGGCACAACCACGCGCGCAGGAGCGACCGGAGCCGCTGGTGGCACAGCCACCGACGCTGCAGGAGGCGTCACCACTGGCTTCGCCGCCGGTGGCGCAACGGCTGCAGGCTTCTCTGCCGGAGCATGCGTGACCGGCGGGGCCGGACGCGGCGCTGCCGGCGCCACAGTTTCCTTGCGCTGCGTAATCGCCTTCAGCACATCTCCCGGACGGGAAATGTTTGACAGATCAATTTTGGTTTTGATTTCTTCTTCGCCGCGAAGCGCGCGCGAACTCGACTTGCTCGCCGTGGACGAACCTTCCGCCGAGGAACGGAGATATCCGCGTACTTTCTCCGCTTCGTGCTCCTCCAGAGAACTGGAGTGCGTCTTCTTCTCGGTCACTCCGACCAGCGGAAGCGTATCGAGAATGGCTTTGCTCTTGACTTCCAGCTCTCGGGCAAGATCGTTGATTCGAACCTTACTCATCCGGCCTTTCATTTCTCCGCGTTGTAGTTAGGTCATCATCGACCTCACGGAGTCAGTTTCTTTGGTCCCACGCCATCGAACGTATGCCAGCGTGCCATGATTATTCTTTGGTTTCGGAAGCAGATTCTGCTTCCGCTTCGGGCTGCTCATCCGCCGCAAGCGTGTCTGCTTCCACAGTGCCTTCTTCGCTCAACGCCACTTCCCCACTCGCTGCCGTTTCCTCGGCGGACGCCACTTCTTCCACCGCTACAGGAACTTCCGCAGTAATATCTTCCGCGCCTGGCTCAGAAGCTTCCGCCACAACCGTCTCGCCTTCGGCCGCCACTTCACCTTCCACGGCCGCACCCTGCTCCAGGCTGGCAAAGTAATTATTCACCGCAAGACTGATTTTTTCTACCGTCTTCGGCCCAATGCCCTCGATCGCCTCTAATTGTTCCGGCGTCATGTCAGCCAGCGATTCCACGGTGCTCACGCCCGCGGCATTTAGCTTCTCCACCAGTCCTTCACCCAGGCCCGGCACGCTCTCCAGCGGCGTAGCCGTCTGCGTGACCATCGCCGACATCTGCTGTTCCACTTCCTGCCGCTTCTCTTCCTCGCTCTTGATGTCGATCTTCCAGCCCAGCAGCTTCGCCGCCAGCCGCACGTTCTGCCCCTTCTTGCCGATGGCGAGCGAAAGCTGGCTGTCGTCCACCACCACCTCGAGGTGCTTGCCTCCGGAATCGACCACGGTCACCTTGCTCACCTTCGC
>DATFZR010000214.1:0-2194 GCA_035314265.1 Candidatus Acidiferrales bacterium | reverse complement strand
CCGGAGCAGCTCTCCGGGGCGCTCGCGACTCCCAGCCTGTTTCGCGCGCTGGGGGTGAACGCGCGGGTTGGCCGCATATTTACAGAGGACGAAGCGCAGTCCGGCCACGACTCCGTGGTGCTGCTGAGCGACGCGCTGTGGCAGCGCGCGTTTGCGGGCGAGCCGAGCGTGGTGGGCCGCAGCATCCCGGTGAACGGGCAGCAGATGACGGTGGTGGGAGTGCTGCCGCCGGGCTTTGCGTATCCCGGGCTGACTGGGATTGAAATCTGGCAGCCACTGGCCTTCTCGCCCGCCGCACTGGCCCCACCGAATCGCGGCAACCATGGATACGAAGTGGTGGCGCGGCTGAAAACCGGCGTGTCGCTGGCCCAGGCGCGCGCGGAACTGACGAGCGTTGCAAACACCATCATCGAACAGAACAAAAGCTACGCCTACAAGAAGTTCGATTACACGCTGCTGGCCAACCCGCTGCTCGACGAAGTAGTGGGCGAACAGATGAGGAGTTCGCTGTGGATTCTGATGGCAGCTGTGGGCGTGGTGCTGCTGATCGCGTGCGCCAACGTGGCCAGCCTGCTGCTGAGCCGTGCCGCGGCGCGCGACCAGGAGACTTCGGTGCGCATGACGCTGGGCGCGGGAAGGGGGAGGCTGGTGAGGCAGCATCTGACGGAGAGCCTTCTGCTGTCGCTGGTGGGCGGCCTGGCGGGTGTGGCCCTGGTGCCGGTGGCGCTGCGCGGATTGATCCAACTGAGCGCCGAAACGCTGCCGCGGCCGATAACGGCCATGGTTGACTGGCGCATGCTGTTTTTCACGATGGGCGTGGCGCTGGGCACAGGCATCGTGTTCGGGCTGGCGCCGGCGCTGCGGGCAGTGCGTGGCGTCAATTTTTCCATTTTGAAAGAGGGAGGGCGTGGCGCGTCGCGGGGAATTCGCGGGAGCCACAGCCTGCGGTTGCTGGTGGCGGGAGAAGCGGCACTGTGCCTGGTGCTGCTGGCCGGCGGTGGATTGCTGTTGCGGAGTTTTCTGCGCGTGCTGGAGGTGGATCCGGGTTTCCACACTTCGGGCGTTCTGACCATGCAGATTTCGCTGCCGTCGCAGAAATACAGCAAGCCCGAGCAAGTGATCCAGTTTTTCCACGACGCGCTCGAGCGCGTAAAGGCGCTCCCCGGCGCGCAGGCGGCTGGGTTCGTGAGCGCACTGCCGCTCACAGACAATCCCAACTCCGGCACGGTGTTGGTGGATAGCCAGGCTGTGCCGGTGGACAAGACGCAGCCCGAGACGGATTACCGCGCCGCGTCTCCCGGATACATGGAGGCGATGGGGATGTCGCTGGTGGAGGGCCGCCTGTTCGACGCGCACGATTCCGCATCCGGCGCGCCGGTGGCGATCGTGGATCAGAGCATGGCGCGTTTGTACTGGCCTAACGAAAGCGCGCTCGGGAAACGGGTGAAAGTGGGTGGCAATCAGTCCACACAGCCTTGGCTGACGATTGTGGGAGTGGTGCGGCCCGTGCATTACGGGACGCTCGAAGCGGATTCGCGCGTGGAATTGTACTGGCCGCTCGAGCAGGCTCCGTATTCGCAGCCACAGATGGACCTGGCGGTGCGTACGGCGGGAGACCCGATGGGCGTCGCGGCGATGATCCGCAAGGAAGTGCAGACGCTCGACCCGGACCAGCCGCTCTTCCACGTGCGCACGATGGACGAATGGATGGCGGACTCCGTGGCCCGGCGCAGGCTGGCGCTGATCCTTCTGGCCATCTTCGCGGGGCTGGCGTTGCTGCTGGCCGCGGTGGGCATCTACGGCACGACGTCGTTCTCGGTGGCGCAACAGACGCGCGACATCGGTGTGCGCCGTGCGCTGGGGGCGCAGGCGGGCAACGTGCTGCTGATGGTGCTGGCGCAGGAGGTTCGAGTGGTATGCGCGGGGATCGCGGTGGGCATTATCGGCGCCCTGGGCTTAACGCGGCTTATGAAGCAGACGCTTTTCCACGTCGGTGCGGCGGACCCCGTGACCTACCTTGCGGTGATCGGGATTCTGGCGGCAGTGGCGGTGCTTGCGGCGGCGCTGCCAGCGTGGAAAGCAACAAGAGTCGAGCCGCTTGTCGCGCTGCGGCACGAGTGATGGGAGAGAGTGACGAGTGACGAGGCGGAAGAAATGACCACACTACTTCACGATCTGCGCTTCGCGTTGCGGA
>DATFZR010000213.1:0-7750 GCA_035314265.1 Candidatus Acidiferrales bacterium | reverse complement strand
GCTGCAGCAGATCCGCAAGTTGGGCTCGATGGAGCAACTCATGGGCATGCTGCCGAAAATCGGGCCGTTCGCCAAAATTCCCAAGGACGCGCAGCTTGACGAGAAGCAGCTGAAATCCACCGAAGCGATCATCAACTCCATGACCGCCGCGGAGCGTGCCAACGACAACATCATTGACGGCAAGCGCCGCAAGCGCATCGCCCGCGGCAGCGGCACAACCGTGCAGGACGTCAACGACGTCCTCCGCCAGTACATGGAAATGCGCCGCATGATCAAGCAGTACGGCTCCTTCTCGCGAATGCAAGGCCGCGGCCTGGGCAAGCTCGGCAAATTGAACCGCCCCTCCTAAGCATTGGTAGCCACGGTCAGTGCCTTCCTGACCGTGGGTTTTGCGCCAGGCGGCCCCATGCGCCCCAGGCGCACCCTTCCATCGTCTCGCTATCCGCCAGCCCCTTTTTCCGGTAATATATTGAAATACCCTTTAAGCCTTTAAGGAGGACGTAGTGCTGTCTATTCGTTTGTCGAGGATTGGAAAAAAGAAGCAGCCGTTCTACCGCGTCGTGGTAATTGACAAGCGCCGCCCGCGCGACGGCCGCTTCGTCGAGATTGTGGGTACCTACAACCCGCTCAAGGACCCGCCGGAAGTGCATTTGGAAGCAGAACGGGTGAAGTACTGGCTCGGTCACGGCGCTCAGCCCAGCGACACGGTTCGCTCGTTCATCCGCAGGCAGAAGATCGCCTGACCCCGCTCTGCGGGACCCGGTTCGCCCCGTCCCGCCGCAGCCGGCCCGGACGCCTTCCAGAAGGGCCTCCGCTCTTGCCGCACAGCCTGCACCCGCTCGTCGCCGAGGAGCCCGCATGAAGGAGTTGGTGGAAACGATCGCCAGGGCCTTGGTGGACCACCCCGATGAGGTGCAGGTCCGCTCGCTCGACGGCGAACAGGCCACCGTGGTCGAACTGCGCGTGCATCCGGAAGACCTGGGAAAAGTGATCGGCCGCCAAGGTCGCACGGCCAAAGCCCTGCGCACCCTGCTCGGCGCCGCCGGTTTGAAAACCCGCAAACGCTACACGCTGGAGATTGTGGAGTAGTGGACCCTGCGCGCGGCGCAAAGGTAACTCTGGCCCGCATTGTGCGTCCCCGCGGCCTCAAAGGCGAAGTGGCTGCGCAGATCCTCACCGATTTCCCCGAACGGCTCACCCGCCTGCGCGAGGTGTGGCTGGCCGCGCCCGCCCGCGGTGACGGCGCCGCCCTGCCGGAGCGGCTCGCCCGCGTGCGCGCCTGCTGGATTGCCACCAGCCGCGGCGGCCAGGCCATCTTCCACTTCGAAGGATGCGACTCCATCCCACAGGCCGAAGCGCTCGTGGGATACGAAGTGCAAGTGCCGATGGAAGACCGCACAAAACTCCCTCGCGGAAAACACTACGTAAGCGATCTGGTCGGCTGCGAAGTGTACGAGCGCCCGCGCGATGCCGCCCAGCTCGAGCGGCTGGGCGCTGTGCGCGACGTGGAGTTTCCCGGAGGTGGCGCCCCTCTCCTGGTAGTCGAAAGCCCAACCGGCGAAATCCTCATCCCCATGGTCGAAGGAATTTGCGTGCTGGTCGATCCCGCCGCCCGCCGCATCGAGGTCGTTTTGCCCGAAGGCCTCCGCGACCTGAATCGGTAATTGGGGGTGCGGCGGCTGCCGCTTTCCTAAGCGAAGCTTGCTTCGCATCCCGCCACAACTGCATGTACGCAGGTGCCGTGTTGGTTCGAGTCTGGGTCCGCACTCCGCCCGCAACTTGCGTTACAATCCCGCCCGCAACAGTCCACCAGGGGGAACCTCGTGAGCCGCCATCCACGAAACGCATTCATCCGCATACTTCGCGCTCTCTCCATCCTCGCCCTTTTCGCAGGCCCGGCCGCGGTAGCGCAAGCCCAAGAGGCCGTGCCCGGCCGCGATCCCAAGCAGCCCATAGACGAGGCCTACACCGCCAAGATCCGCAAGTACACCACGGCGCCCTATTTCCTCTCGCCGCTGGTGGACTATCTCCCCGCATCGAAAACGGTTCCCACTCCCGAAGTCGTCCTCGGCGACGTGGCCGGCGCGCCCGGCATCCTGCCCTACGCCGAGGAAGTCTATAAGTACATGCGCCTGCTGGAAGCCGCCAGCCCCCGCGTAAAGGTCTACTCCATCGGCCATACAGAAGAAGGCCGCGAGATGATTGCCGTAGCCATCTCGTCGGAAGAAAACCTGAAGCACCTGGAAGAAAACCGCGCCCGCCTGGCCAAGCTGGCCGACCCGCGCACGATCCATTTGGACGACGCCGAGGCCGACCGCCTGGTCTCGCAATCCGTGCCCATCTACTACCTCACCGGCACGATCCATTCTCCGGAAACCGGCGCGCCCACCGCGCTCATGGAACTGGCCTACCGCCTGGCCGTGGACGAGAGCCCCTATATCCGCGATATCCGCGAAGGCATGGTCACGCTGATCACACCCGTCACGGAGGTGGACGGGCGCGACCGCATGGTGGACATCTACCGCTGGCACCTGGCGCATCCCGGACAGAACTGGCCCCCGCTCATCTATTGGGGGAAATACGTGGCCCACGACAACAACCGCGATGCTATGGGCGTCACCCTCAAACTCACCGAAAACGTGCTCAACACATTCGTTGCCTGGAAGGCGCAGGTGCTGCACGACCTGCACGAATCCGTTCCCTATCTCTACGACAACACCGTGGGCGACGGCCCCTTCAACGCCTGGGTGGACCCCATCCTCGCCAACGAATGGGAAATGATCGGCTGGCGCAACGTTGCAGACTTGACGCGCTTCGGCATGCCCGGCGTGTTCACTCACGGCGTCTTCGACACCTGGTCGCCCGGCTACCTGATGTTCGTCGCCGCCATGCACAACGGCATCAGCCGCCTCTACGAGACGTTTGGCAACGGCGGCGCAGACACGGTCGAGCGCACGCTTGAGCAGGAAGAGTACGCCCGCACCTGGTACCGCCAGAATCCGCCGCTGCCCAAAGCGCTGTGGTCGCAGCGCAACAACAACAATTACGAGGAAACCGGCATCCTCACTTCGCTCCATTACTTCCAGCAGAATCGCGCGCTGTTCCTCAAGAATTTCTATCTGAAGGCCAAGCGCTCCGTCACCAAGCCCGGCGCGGAAGGCCCCGCGGCCTACGTGCTCTCGGCGGACGACCCGCGCCCCAGCCTGCAGGCCGATTTGCTCCAGATCCTGGAGAAGCAGCAAGTGGAAATCTCGCGCGCCACGGCATCCTTCACCGTCACCGTTCCCGTGAAGAAGGCGAAAACCGCAAAGGCCAAAGCCGCGGAAGAAAAGGACGCCAAGCCCGCCGCAACCACCACGCGCACATTCCCCGCCGGCAGCTACATCATCCGCATGGACCAGCCCTACTCGCGCATCGCAGACGCCCTGCTCGACTACCAATACTGGAGTCCCGACGATCCGCAGAAGACGCCCTACGACGACACGGGCTGGACGTTCGGCGAGCAATTCAACGTGCAGGTGACGCGCGTAACCGACGTCAAAGTTCTGGACGCGGCCATGGAACGCGTGAAAGGCATCCGCGCGCCCGGCGGCGTCGCCGGCACGGGCAGCATCTTCGCCATCAACAACACGGCCGAGCCGGAACTCGCCGCGCTGCGCTACCGCCTGCGCGACACCGCGATCGATGCCGCGGAAGAACCGTTTGAAGCGGCGGGCGTCAAGTTCAACCGCGGCTCGTTTCTCCTGCGCAACGCGAACCGCGACGCCCTCGAAAAGGCCGCCGCGGACCTGGGTCTTCGCGTGGTCGCACTGGCGGACGCGCCAAGCGTCAAGACGCATCCCCTGCGCGCGGCGCGCATCGCGCTGCTGCACACCTGGCTGAGCACGCAAACGGAAGGCTGGTGGCGCCAGGCGCTCGACCTGCTCGGCATTCCCTACGCCTACATCAGCACCCAGACCGTGGCGAAAGACGACAACCTGAACGCGAAGTACGACGTGATCCTGTTTCCACCCATCGGCTTCTCCGGAAGCACCAACGCCATCGTCAACGGAATTCCCACCGGCTGGGGCAATCCGCTCCCGTGGTTGAACACTCCAGAAACACCCAACCTCGTTGGGAAAAATGACTCCACGGAAGACGTGCGCCCGGGGCTCGGCTGGCGCGGCGTGGCAAACCTCCAGGCCTTCGTCCAAAGGGGCGGCGTGCTGCTCACCGTAATGGACACGGCGCGTTTTGCCGCGTCTCTGGGGCTCGAAGACGGCGTGAACGCAATGAACGGGCCGAAGCTCAAGAGCGTGGGCTCCGTGCTAAAGACCAACCTGGTGGACGCGGCCAGCCCCATCGCCTACGGCTACGGCGAGACGCTCTCCGCCTATTGCGACAACGGTCCGGCGTTCTCGCTCACCAGCGTCGTTGGCGGTGGCAGGTTCCGCCGGCTGGGCGCGGAGATACCCGTGCGGCCCACCGGACGCGGCACCCTCGAGGATCCCGACTTCACCCCCGGCCGCGCCTCTACTGAAGTTCCTGAAGAGCCGAAGGTCGAGGGGTGGGAGAATCCGCCGGTGACCGACGAACAGTTGCGCAACGGCTATCGCGTGATTCCCCCGGCGATGCGCCCGCGCGTGATCTTCCGTTACGCCGATACCCGTGAACTCCTCGTCTCCGGCCTGCTCGAAGGCGGCGACGACATCGCGCAGCGCCCGTCCGTCGTAGACGTTCCCGCGGGCCAGGGGCACGTCGTGATGTTCTCCACGAATCCCGTATGGCGCGGCGAGACGCGCGGCAGCTACGCGCTCGTCCTCAACACCATCCTGAACTTCGACAGCCTGAACGCAGGCCGCAAGCTCGCCGCAAAGTAGTAGCACACGCACTTCTTTTGACCCTGACGCAGGAAGGGCCTGTGCTCTTCTCCGCGAGCCAGCGGCGCTGACGTCACCATGCCCGGCAGTACAGCTGTTCATTCCGAGTCCGCCCCAGCGGACGAGGAACCTGCTTTTCCCCCTCTGTCGCGACGCACCCTCTTCCAGAGTAAAATCTCAGCACAGCCGCCATGCCCCTGCGCTTCGACATCGTCACGATTTTTCCCGGCTTCTTCGCCGGCCCGCTCGAGCACGGCATCGTGCGCCGCGCGCGCGAGGCGGGACTGGTGGACGTGCACATCCACGATCTCCGCGAAGCCACTCACGACCGCCATCGCACCGTAGACGACCGTCCCTTCGGCGGCGGCGAAGGTATGGTGCTGAAGCCGGAGCCTATCTTCGATACGGTCGAGCGTATCCTCAGCGCGCCCGGCGAGCCTCGCGAAGCCGCGCCGCGGGCCACAGCCATCGTGTTGCTCTCCGCTGCCGGAAAACTCTTCCGCCAGGAAACGGCGCGCCGGCTGGCCGGTCTCGAACGCATCATCCTGCTCTGCGGCCGCTACGAGGGCGTGGACGAACGCGTGGCCGAGCATCTGGCCACCGACGAAATCTCCATCGGCGACTTTATAGTCTCCGGCGGCGAGCTGCCCGCGGCGCTCGTGCTGGACGCGGCCACCCGGCTCGTCCCCGGCGCGCTGGGTAACGAATCCTCGTCGGCCAACGAATCCTTCACCGTTGCTCCCGGAGTTGATGGAGCGTCCGCAGGGGCGCCGCGCGAGGGCAGTGCCCGCGCCGCCGGCGGCGCGGGTGGCATCCTCGAATGCCCGCACTACACCAGGCCGCAGGAATACCGCGGCTGGGGCGTGCCGGATGTCCTGATGAGCGGCCATCATGAAGAAGTGCGCCGCTGGCGCCGCCGCACCGCCCTGGCCAAGACGCTCCGCAACCGCCCCGACCTTTTCGAGAGCGCGGCCCTCTCGGACGAGGATCTGGCCATCCTGGACGAGCTGCGATCGGCCCGGTAAGGCGGGCCTCGTAGCGGAAACCTGCATTCCCATTTGTGCGATTCGCCCTGTCTTCTGCTATACTTCCAGTTCGTCTCTGCGGTGCCGGCCCCGCCTGAGTGGGTCTGCCAGGGAATACGCACATGAACCTGACTATTGATAAGTTGCAGCAGTCCCAATTGCGCGCAGACGTCCCCGAGTTCAGATCGGGCGACACGGTGCGCATCCACGTCCGCCTGCGCGAAGCCGAAATCGAAAAGGGCAAGGAAAAGGAAAAAGAGCGCATCCAGACCTTCGAAGGCGTCGTGATTTCCCGGCGCGGCCAGCTGCTTTCGGCCACGTTCACCGTGCGCCGCGTGAGCTTCGGCATCGGCGTCGAGCGCATCTTTCCCGTCCATTCGCCCATGATTGCGCAGATTGAAGTCGTGCGCCGCGGCAAAGTCCGCCGCTCCAAGCTCTACTACCTGCGCGAGCTGCGTGGCAAGGCCGCACGCATCAAGGGCAAAGAACGCGCCGAGCAGCCGCAAAAGGCCGCGGCGACGGCCGCTGAGTAGCGCGCCGCGTTCAACTGTTCTTCGCTCTTCCTGCTTCATCTATTCTCTTTCTCTTCGCTTGTGAATCTTGCACAGCCGCCTCTCTGTCGCGCTCAACCGGCACCGCGCCGGTGCTAGACTCTCCGCCAATGAGCCGTTTGTGTTGCTCGCGGTACGAGCGGATGGCCAGGCAGCAGGGATGGCTGCGCATCGCCGGCCTCGACGAGGCGGGACGCGGCGCCCTCTTCGGTCCCGTAGTGGCCGCCGCCGCCATCCTCGATCCCAAGCGGGTGATCCGCGGCCTCGACGACTCGAAGAAGCTTTCTCCCGATCGCCGCGCCGAACTCGCCCCGCTGATTCGCGAGCGCTCCGTGGCCTGGGCCGTCGCTCAGGTCGAGCCCGGACGCATTGACGCCTGGAACATCCTTCAAGCCAGCCGGCAGGCCATGGTGCTGGCCATCGCCCAGCTCACCGTTTCGCCTGACTATCTGCTCCTCGATGCCGTCACGCTCGACCTGCCCCTCGAGCAGAAGTCGCTGATCCACGGCGACGCGCGCTCCGTCTCGATTGCCGCAGCCTCCATCCTGGCCAAGGTTGCGCGCGACGCGCTGCTCGACGAGTGGCACGCCTCCTACCCGCAATACAACCTGCGCAGCAACAAAGGCTACGGCACTCCCGATCATCTCGAAGCCCTGCGCGTTCACGGGCCCACTCCCTTCCATCGCTTTTCGTTTGCCCCGGTGCGCGAGTCCACCTGCTGGGCCGTAAAGGCCAGCCAGCAGCCGTTGCCCCTGCCCGAGCCATTGACGGAAGCAATGTAGCGCCGGGCTTCAGCCCGGCGCTTGTTTGTCCCGTTGCTTTCGCTCTCTAACGCAACTGTGGCCCACAATTGTAGAAAGTCCTGTGGGAAACGGGCGCCCTGCTCGAAAATTAAGACTGAAGTCTTGCTTGACATGAAGGCCCGATTTCCGTACAGTGGGTAATTGCCTCAAGGCCTTCCTGCCTGACAGGGAGTCTGCTGTACCTGTTCTTTGACAATCGAGTGAAACGAGCCAGAACCCGTTTGGTTCATAGAATCAGCCAAACGATTCAACAGTTCGTTCTGCCTTCCGTTCGTATCATCCCAGTTTTCTAGCAAGGAGATTGGGAATGGACGTGAAGGGACAGAACAACCAGTTTCAAACGAGAGTTTGATCCTGGCTCAGAGCGAACGCTGGCGGCGTGCTTAACACATGCAAGTCGAGTGCACGGTAGCAATACTGGTGCACGGCGCACGGGTGCGTAACACGTGGGCAATCTACCCTCGAGTGGGGAATAACCCGCCGAAAGGCGGGCTAATACCGCATGACATTCC
>DATFZR010000212.1:0-15447 GCA_035314265.1 Candidatus Acidiferrales bacterium | reverse complement strand
CTGCTACGTAAACCTGATCATGGTCGGCTTCTATTTGCTGAGCCGTCCGGATTACTCCCGGGAGCCACCGGCGGGGCAGACGGCCTCGACGACGTTCCAGTTTTTTCTGATCGTGAATCTGGTTCTGCTGATGCTGCTTGGCCTCTCGCTGCTGCGCAACCGCGAACAGTCGCGCCGGCGCGCCTACCAGCACGCACGGGGCTTTGACTGGACGGAGGCGGGCTGGCCGGCCGGCTGCATTCTGGCGGGCGCGGCCACGGCCGCCGTTATGGTGATCGCGCGCTTTGCGCTCGTCAGCGGAATGGACAACAACCTGGACGGCAAGTTCGCGGCATTCCAAGCGGTAATGTTGCTGGCGCTGATCGTGCGCGATCTCTGCTACCTGCAGTGGATGAACCTGCGGCGCACGCGGCACCCGATCACATTGGCGGTGATGCTGCTGGGCGTCTATTACACCTGCGTTTCGCTGTTCGATTCGTTCGCAGGGTTAGGCAAGCGGCCGGGAGCTTTCTTTGAGGCCATCTTTCTTCCGTGGCTGCTGGCCGGTGACCGGTCCGCCGACTGGAATACGAACCCGGGGCCATGGTTTGTGGGGCTGGCCGTTCAAATCGCGCTGGCCATCTGTTTTGCCGCGCTGCACTACCGGGCGGTGACGGGGTTGCGGCCTGCCGTGGCTTCTCCATTGCCAGCTACCGTCGAAACCGCGTAGGGCGCGGAAAGAGTTCTCGCGCCGGCCGCCGCGCCTCCCGCCGTTCTCTGGGAGATTGCCGCAGAGGGGCGGCTGGTATAGGCTCCCGCTGAAACGGGGCACGCAAAGGGGGGGAGACATGATTCGCAGAAAACTGGCGGGCATCGTTGCGGCGCTTGGGCTGGGGATGTTGCTGGCGATCTCCACGGGGATGGCGCAAACGGCGGCCAATCCGCCTGTAAAGCCCAGCCCCACGGCGCAGGCGACGACGGCCGTGAAGGGCAAGCTCGATCTGAACAGCGCGACGAAGGACCAACTCGACGCGCTGCCGGGAATCGGCAAGACCTATTCGCAGAAGATCATCGATCATCGCCCGTACCGCGCCAAGAACGAGCTGGTGTCCAAGAAGATCATCCCGCAGGCGACCTACGACAAGATCAAGGATCTGGTTATCGCCAAGCAGCCACCCAAGCCGGCGAAGTAGAAGGCAAATATCTTTCCAGCCAGCCGTTTATTCCTCACGCACGTACAGCCGCGTTGACTCCTGCGGAGGCGCGCCCTAAGATGCCTTCCAATGCCCTCGAATCCCATGACCGGCCAGACGCTCGGCCACTACAAAATCATTGAAAAGCTGGGTGCGGGAGGCATGGGTGAGGTCTACAGCGCCCACGACGCGCGGCTGGAGCGCGAGATTGCGCTCAAAATACTGCCTGCGGGCATGCTGGCCGACGACGCGGCGCGCAAGCGCTTCCGCAAGGAAGCCCTGGCACTTTCCAAGCTGAACCATCCCAATATCGCCACGATTTACGACTTCGATACGGATTCCGGAGTGGATTTCCTGGCCATGGAGTACGTCCGCGGCGAGACGCTGGCGGAAAAAGTCGCCGGGGGAGCGCTGCCGGAAAAGGAATTAGCCGCACTGGGCGAGCAGATTGCCGGATCGCTCGAAGAGGCGCACGAACACGGAATTGTCCACCGCGACCTGAAGCCCGGCAACATCATGGTGACGCCCAAGGGAAGGGTGAAGGTGCTGGACTTCGGGCTGGCCAAGCTGGCGCGGCCGATGGGCGGCATGACGACGGCAGACACGCTTAGCGAAGTGGAGGGAGCCCCCGGAACTCTGCCGTACATGGCCCCGGAACAGTTGCAGGGAGAGCCAGCCGACGCGCGCAGCGATATTTTCTCTTTCGGAGCGGTGCTCTACGAAATGGCGACAGGCCGGCGGCCGTTCCGCGAGGAAATGGCTTCACGGCTTACCGACGCCATCCTGCACCAGGCTCCTGTGGCGCCCCGGGCAATGAATCCGCGGACCACGCTGGAGCTCGAGCGGATCATCCTGAAGTGCCTGGAAAAGGAGCCGGATCACCGCTACCAGTCGGCAAAGGAAGTGGGCGTGGATTTGCGCCGGTTGGCCGCGCCATCTGTTTCCGCCGCGCCCGCGGGAGTCCCGAGCGGAACTGCCCGCCGCGCCGTAGCTGGTTGGAGGTTGGCCGTAATGCTGGCAGCGGCGGCAGCCGCGCTGGCGATTGGCGTGAGCCTATGGCTTCAGAGGACCGAGTACTTCTGGCGAAACCCGATCACGGACGCGCGATTCCAGACCGTCACGGATTTTGAGGGAGTGGAAGAAGCCGCCGCGGTGTCGCGCGACGGTCATTTCGTCGCGTTTCTATCGGACCGGGACGGGCCGATGGACGTGTGGGTGACGCAGGTCGGTTCAGGACAGTTCCATAACCTGACCCACGGGAGCGCGCCGGAGCTTGTGAATCCATACGTGCGCAACCTGGGGTTCACGCCTGACGGATCTCTGGTGACGTATTGGGTGGGTAGTAAAGGGAGGCCGGGCGGCGGCATCAGCATCTGGGCGGTGCCAACCCTGGGCGGACAGCCAAGGCCTTACCTGGAAGGCGTGGCCGAGTTCGACTGGACACGCGACGGCTCGCGACTCGCGTACCACACGCCCGGCCCGGGAGACCCGCTGTTCGTGTCAGACGGCAGCCGGCGGCCGGAGGATCGGCCCATCTTCACTGCGCCGACCGGGCTCCACTCTCACTTTACGTCGTGGGGGCCCGACTCGGCATTCATCTACTTCGTCCAGGGCGCCCTGCCGGACAAATTGGACATCTGGCGTATCACTCCGGCAGGCGGGACACCGGAACGGATCACGTCGCACACTGGGCGCGTGACTTATCCGGTCCTGCTCGATCGGCGCACGCTGATGTATCTCGCCAGCGACCCCGATAGCTCGGGGCCCAGGATTTATAGTATGGACGTCGAGCGCCGCATTCCCCACCGGCTGACCTCCGGCCTTGACCGGTATACATCGCTGGCGGCGAGCGCTGACGGCCGCCGATTGGTTGCCACGCTGGCAAGCCCGAAGAGAACACTTTGGCGCTTGCCGATCGTTGAGTCACCCGCCGACGTGTCCGCGCCTGCTCGAATTTCCCTGACGACCAGCGCGGGGTTCTCCCCACGACTGGGTCCGGATTATCTTCTGTATGTTTCCGCGGCCGGCACGAACGAGAGCATCTGGAAGGTCATCAATGGAACCGGCGCGGAGCTGTGGAGTGGTAAGGGAGCGCAGGTCTTTGGCGGCCCGGCAATCTCGCCCGATGGACGGTATATCGCATTCTCGGTGAGGCAGCACGAGCAGACGCTGCTGTACGTGATGCAGGCCGACGGCGCAAACGCGCGGATTGTGGCCGATTCGCTGGACCTGCGGGGCGCTCCCGCATGGGCGCCCGACGGCAAGTCGATCACCTCGGCGGCGAACAGTCACGGCGTCCCGCACCTCTTTCGCGTGCCGGTTGACGGCGGGTCTCCCGCCTCCTTTGTGGAGGAATACTCGACCGATCCCGCGTGGGCGCCCGACGGCGGCTTCGTTGTCTACTCCGGACCCGACATCGGCACCCGGTTCCCAGTGAAGGGCGTCACGGCCGAGGCCGCGGCGCATCCTCTGCCGGCCCTGACGCTCACCCGGGGGGCTCGACACCTGGCCTTTCTGCCTGGGGGACGGGCGCTCGTTTTCCTGCGGGGAGAGATTCAACATAAGAATCTCTGGCTCGTCGATCTGGAGACGGGCGCCGAGCGGCAGTTGACCAACCTTCCCGCTGACTTCGAAATCGGCGACTTCGACATCTCGCCGGACGGGCGTGAGGTTGTTCTCGAACGAGTGCAGGAGCGCTCGGATGTGGTGCTGCTGGATCTCATGCCCTCGTAAATGCCGTAGTGCTCCAGGCCCATTCACAGAAGATTATTGACGGGCGTCCGTAGACCTCTTAACGCCCATGACCGAGCCGGCCTGAAATGGGCGTTCGCCGGACGCTAGCTAGCTGTTTCCGGCACGAACGGCACCGAGGCGCGCGAGAAAGCGCTTGCCTGGCTTGGATGAAGCCTACTGAAAGAACGGGCCCACGGCCAAGAGTGCGCTGACCGTGGGCCCGGCTTCGTTTCGGAAAGCCGCAGGGCTGCGCCCTGCGCTACACGCGCTAGTAGATGTCGTACTGCTCCCAGTGCAGCGACGGGTCGCCGTGGATGATTACGCTCTTTTTGGTCCAGCGCTCGAGTTCTTCCACGAGGGCTGACTCGCGGGTCTTGAGCGCCTTGGCGATTTCTGGATGGACGCGCAGGGTGAGGCTTTCGCCGTCGAGTTCCGGGGCCATCTTGCGCCCCTCGGCCTGCGCCTCGTAGCAGATGGTGTGGATGCTCTTGACCATGCCGGAGCCGCTGCAATAGGGGCACGGCTGGCAGAGAACGCGTTCGAGGGCCTGCTTGGTGCGCTTGCGCGTGATGTTCACCAGGCCGAATTCGTTGAAGCCCAGCACCTTGGAGGGCGCGCGGTCGTCCCGCAACGCCTCCTCGAGCGCCTGCATCACCTTGGCGCGGTTCTTGCGCTCCTCCATGTCGATAAAGTCCACAACGATGATGCCGCCGAGGTCGCGCAGGCGAATCTGGCGGACGATCTCCTTGCAGGCCTCGGTGTTGGTCTTGACGATGGTGTCTTCCAGGCGGTTCGAGCCCTTGCCCACGAACTTGCCCGTGTTCACGTCAATGGCCACGAGCGCTTCTGTGTGGTTGATCACGATGTAGCCGCCGGACTTGAGCCACACCTTGGGGCGCAGGGCCTTGTCGATTTCCTGCTGGATGCCGAACTCCTCGAAGATCGGCGCCTCTTTGGTGTAGAGCTTTACGCGGCTCACCAGTTCCGGCTGGAACCGGCCGATGAACTCGGCCACCTTGGCGTACTCCTCCTGGTTGTCCACCCAGACGGCGGTGAATTCCGGGGTGAAGTAATCGCGCAGGATGCGCTCCACCAGGTTCAGGTCGCGGTGCAGGAGCGCGGGCGCCCGGCGCTGTTCGCCGCGGGCGCGGATTTCCTGCCAGGTCTTTCCCAGGTACTCGATGTCGGCGCGCACTTCCGCCTCGCCGGCCGCTTCCGCGGCGGTCCGCACGATGAACCCGCCGGGGAACTTGGTGTTGTATTCCGTTACCAGGTGGCGCAGGCGCGAGCGCGCGTCTGACGAGCTGATTTTTCTGGAAACTCCGACGTGCTGGAGCGTGGGCATGTAGACGAGGAAGCGGCCGGGAAGGGCGACGTGGCTGGTGATGCGCGCGCCTTTCTTGCCCAGCGGCTCCTTGGCGATCTGGATGATCACTTCCTGTCCCGTCTTCAGCAGCTCGGAGATGGATTGCTGCCGCCGGGGACCGGAATCGCGCCGGCCACCATGATGCGGCCGGCCGCCACCACCACTGCGTTGCGGACGTCCTCCGCGCTGGCCCGAGTCGCGCCGGAAACCGCCGCCTTGCTGCGGGCGGTTGAAGCGTTGGCGCGAATCGCCCTGAACGCGGGCGCTGCGCTCTTCGAATGCTCCCGGCGCTTCGGGCTGGTGCGTCCCGGCCTGCGCGGCATCTTCCAGGATGCCTTCGCGGATTTCGCGGTCGGTCTCTTCTTCCGACTCTCTTCCGTGTTCGGCTCCTGCTTCGGCCCCTCGCTCCGCTTCCGTGTACGTTTCGGTGGGGGGGTGCTCGTTCTCGTGATCGTGTTCGTGCTCGTGGTCATGCTCATGATCATTCTCATGGTCATGCTCATGGTCTGCGGCGAGTGTGGCGTCCTGGGCGTCTTCTTCGGCGGCTTCCAGTACGGCAGCGGCTTCCGCTTCGGAGAGCATTTCGCCGGGATGAACTTCGTGCGAATCGGCAGGGCTAGCCGCAGCGGCGGAGTGCTCCTCGATTTCAGGGGCGCTCTCGTGATGCTCCTCGGCCTCGTGTTCCTCGGGCATCGCCGGAGGCGGCACATACGCGACCGTGGCGGCTTCAGCAGGCGGAACTTCGGTGAAAACCGCCTGCATCTCCGCGGCGGCCTCTTCGTGGTGGCGCGTTTCAGCTTCTTCGTAGTGGCGCGCCACGGGCTCTTCGTGCTGCATCACTTTGTGGGCTTGGGCGTTCTCGTGAAGTTCTTCAGCGATAGACGCGTCTGCCATGGGCGCGGGCTCGGCCGCAGAGGGAATGGAGCCGGCAGCCAGCGGACCCGCGAGGCCGGAACTGCCCGGCGCGCGGTTCTTGTATTTTGCGAGCGATTCGCCCGGGAGAATGATGGGCTCGTAGTCCGCGGGTAGCTGCTCATCCTGCTGGGGTGGTTCGTGGCGCGGCCCGCCGCCGCTAAATCCGCGGGGAGGAGCGCCGGGCTGGCGGTCGAAGCCGCTGCCACCTACGTACTTGGAGCTGGGCAGCGAGCGGTCGTCGCGCCGCGGCCCGCCACGGCCACGGAAGCGTCCGCCGCCGCGATTGCTTCCGCCACGGCCGCCCTGGCGCGGCCCGCGGCCGTAGCCGCCACCGCCCTCGCCGCCGCGGCGATTATCGAAGCCGCCGCCTTGGGACCTTCCTCCAGGCTGGCCACCGGGTTGACCGCCTTGATTGCCTCCGGGCTGGCCACCCTGCTGGTCACCGGGCTGACCGCCTTGCTGGCCGCCACGCTGGCCGCCGTGCTGTCCCCCGTGGCGCGGACCGTGGTCCCGCCCGCGGCCGTAGCCGCCGTCGCGCGGGCCCTGGCTCGGGCCCCGGTAATTGTTCTGGCGGTAGCCTCCGCTTGGCGCGGAAGGCAGCCCGGCCGGCGGCTGCGAGTCCATGGAAGGCTGCGGAGGGTCCTCCTGGCCGGTCACTTCAGGAGGTTCGGAGCTGGACTGTTCCGCCGGTGGCGAAAACACCTGTCCGCCCTGCTCCTCCATCTTGGCGACCTTGTCTTCGACCGTGGAGACGATCTGGTCGTACTCCTCGATTTCCTCGAGGACGTCGCTAACGTACAGAAATGCGTCGGTATCGAGGCCGATTTCCACAAAGGCCGACTGCATGCCAGGGAGCACGCGTGTGACGCGGCCTTTGTAGATACTGCCGACTAGGGCGTATTCCTTCTCGCGTTCGACGTAGATTTCAACGAGGTTGCCCTTTTCGAGAATAGCCACCCGTGTCTCGTGGGGGCTGGTGGAGATAACTAGTTCCTTCGACATGAAAACTCCTCGGCGAGCCGGCTTGGCGCACCCTGGTGCCCCGGTTCCCCGCTGTGGGGGCGGGCAGGCAGACACACGCGTTACGTCCCTCCCGGGACTGCGCGTTCTCCGCGATGTCAATTGCGTTCAATCGCTCCTGCCTTCACCGGGCCTGATGTGGCGCCGGACTCGCTGCTTTCTTAGAATTTGGAATGCAAACGGGCTCAGTTGACGAAGCGCCTGAGGCGCACATTCATCACCAGGCCTAAAGCCAGAAATACAAAAAGTATGGAAGACCCGCCATGACTCATCAGCGGTAGCGGGATCCCAGTGACCGGCATAAACCCGATCACCATGGCCGTGTTCACAAGCACGTGAACACCGATCACCGCCGCGACACCCATCACCAGAAACATCCCGGCTCGGTCGCCGGCAAGCTGCGCGGTCCCCACCAATCGTAACAACAGACCCAGATACAACAGCAAGACTAAGAGTACACCCACAAAACCCTGTTCTTCCGCCAAACCGGCCAGGATGAAGTCCGCCCAACGAACGGGCACAAAGCCCAGTTGGTTCTGGCTTCCCTGGCCAAATCCCTTGCCGCGGATCCCTCCTGAACCCACGGCGATCTTCGACTGCTGCGTCTGGTATCCGGAGGTTTGCGAAGTTTCCTCGGGACGGAAGAAAGCCGTCAGACGCTGCTTCTGGTACGGTTTCAAAACGTGCCAGGCGGCGGGAAGCAGCAGCGCCGCCAGCAACAGCATGGCTACGGCGTGCTTCCATTCGAGCCCGGCCAGAAACATCCCCACGGCGACGAGAGCGACGATCACCAGCGCCGTCCCCAGATCCGGCTGCAAGAGAATCAGGAGAGTGGGAAGCCCGGTGAGGACACCGATCTTCACCAGATCCGCCAGCGTCAGCCGCTCCGTCCGCAGTTCGCTCAGGTAGCGAGCCAACGTCACTATTATAATCAACTTCGCCAGTTCCGACACCTGCAGGTGCAGAAACCCCACGTTGAGCCACCGGCGGGCCCCGAACTTGGCCTGCCCCAGAAGCAGGACCAGTATGAGCAACCCCAGCGACACCAGATAGAGGACGGGCGCCTGCTCCAGCACCGCGTGGTAGTCAATCCGCGACAGGATCACCATACCCACGAGGCCCATGGCGATCCATTCCAGTTGCTTCCACTGCAGGCCGTCCAAGGTGCCGCCACGGGTGGCGGAGGCAATCTGGAACACGCCGATGGCGCAGAGGCCCATCACGGGCACCATCAGGGTCCAATCAAAATCGCGGATTCGATTCTCGGCTTGCATCGGCTGTGGCCGGCTCGCTTCCTTCCTTTTCCTTCTTTGCCCCGGAGGGAGCGCCCTGCACCAGTGCGGCTACGGCCTTGGGGGTCTGGGCGCCGTCCAAATCGTAATGCTTCAGGTCCACCGTGTAATTCTTGTTTTCCAGGCGCGATTTCTTTTCGTAGTAGGCCTTGATGATGTCGCGCGCCACGGGGGCGGCGGCGGTGGCGCCGTGGACGCCGTGCTCTACCAGCACAGCCACCACAATCTCAGGATTCCGCCGCGGCGCAAATCCCACAAACCAGGCGTTGTCCACCAACTCCTTGCCCGTGACGTGCCCGGCGCGCTGTTTTCCTTCATTACTGATGATCTGCGCCGAACCGGTCTTCCCGCAGAACTCAATGCCTTCCAGGTGCACGAGATGGGCCGTGCCGCCCGGCTCGTTTACGACGTCGAACATGGCCCGGCTCACCTTGTCTGTGGTTTCCTCGGAGATGGGGAAGCTGGGCTCGTCTGTGTTCTTGGCGTCGAGCAGCAGGTGCGGCCGGTGGAAGACGCCGCCCATGGCCACGCCCGCAACGGTATGCGCGAGCTGCATCGGCGTGACGGTGATGGCGCCCTGTCCGATCGCTACAGAAATCGTCTCGCCGGGATACCACTTCTGCTTGTAGACGCGTTCTTTCCACTCTTCCGACGGCACGATCCCTTCCTGCTCGCCGGGCAGGTCGATCCCCGTGCGCTTGCCGAGGCCCAGTTGCGAGGCGTAGTAGGAGATGCGGTCGATCCCCAGGCGCTTGCCAAGGTTGTAGAAGAAAATGTCGCACGATTTGACCATCGCGTCGTGCAGATCCACGCGGCCGTGCGAGCCCTTGCCGAAAATGTGGCATTTGAACTGGCGCCCGTAGAAATCTTCGGCACCGTTGCAAACCACCGAAAAATCTTCCGGCACGGCCTTCGATTCCAGCATGGCCGTGGCCATCACCACCTTGAAGACGGAGCCGGGGGCGAGTTGCGCCTGGATCGTGCGGTTCAGCAGTGGGCGGGCTTCATCGTCGTTGAGCTGCTGCCACTGCTCCTTCGTGACGCGCACGGCAAAGTCTTTCGGGTCGTACGCGGGATGGCTGGTGAGCGCCAGCACCTCGCCCGTTCGCGGATCGAGCGCCACCACGGCGCCCTGCTGCGGCCCCAGGGAGCTTTCCGCGACCACCTGCAGGTCGTAATCAATGGTCACGTGAATGGGCTTGCCGGGGATGGCTTCTTTCTGCTCCAGGCGTCCCACTTCCTTGCCCAGGCTGTTCACGATCACGCGGCGCATGCCATCGTCGCCCATCAGCGTGTCGTTGTAGGTTTTCTCCAGGCCCGATTTGCCGGCGATATCGCCGGGGCGCAGCTTCCCGCCGCTGGCCTCGATTTGTTTCTCGTTTACTTCTCCCACGTAGCCGATGGCGTGGGCCATGAAGCCGCCGCCGGGGTATTTCCGGCGGTGCACCATCAGCAATTCGAGCAGCGGGATATCGGCGCGGTGCGATTCGATGAAGGCGATGTCCGCCGGGGTGGCTTCCGGCTTTACCACGATGGGATTGAACCGCGGCAGGCCCCGCGCCGCCTCAATCTGCTGGCGGAGGTCGTCCGGCTGCATCTCCAGGCCTTCCGCGATCGCGTTCAGATGCTCTTCAAGCAGCGGCTGATCCTCGCGCAGCAGAAGGACGCTGAAGGAGGGGTAGTTGTCCACCAGCACGCGGCCTTCGCGGTCCAGCATGCGCCCGCGCGGCGCGATCACGGGAATCGAACGGATGCGATTTCTTTCCGCGAGCTGGCCGTAGTAGCCGGAATCGAGGACTTGCAGCTTCCAGAAGCCGAACAGCAGCAGGCAGACGATGGCCACGACCGCGTAGGAACAAACCGTCAGCCGTCCTTGCGGGAGCTTGCTGTCTCTGCCTTGCCAATCACTCACGCGATCATCTCACTGCGGGAGTCGAGCCTGGGGAGGGTCCGCTCTCGTGCTTCGGCACATCGCTTCCGGGCTGGGCGCCACGGGAAGCAGCACAGCGAAGCTTGTCTCTTAAACTCGGGCGATTCAGGAATCCCCGCCCCTGGGGAGCCCTGTGAAAAGTCTTGCAACCCGTTGGAAAGCTACCATTTACAGGCAAGTCGCGCAAGGCAGCTTGCGCTTGTAGGTAAACAGGCACGCCAGGAGGACGCGGAAGGCAGCCGCCCTCTAATCTTCGTCCTGCCGGAGCTTATCGAGCAGCGCGAAGAGCGGCCAGGCCAGCAGCGCGGCCACCAAGGAAGCAATCAGGATGCGGACGCTCATCAGCGGAGTCGGCTGCGCCAGCAGCCAGCGCCGCGAAAACACAACCGTCAGGTTGTGCAGGTGGAAGAACATAAAAGCCAGAATCATGCGGCTTACGGGATGCTCCACGTCGAGCCTCGAACCAATCGTGGACGCCAGGTAGCCGACAAGCGTCTTCGCAATGCCGAACAGGCCGATGGGATTCGCGCCGCTCAGGCCATCCTGCGCCATGCCGATCACCATGCCGAGCAGCAGGCCTCGCGAGGGATTGCGGCGGCTGAGCCCGAAATACAGTGTGGCGAGCAGAGGCAGCTCGATCAGGTCCGCGAGCACGTCGCCCTTCCACACTTTTGCGGGCACAAATGCCTGCAGCACCAGGGCGAGCGCGCTCGCACCCACGACGGCGCCGGTGCGGAACTTGTGCACCTCGAGGCGCGGCTCGGTGACGCCGCGAATCATCAGCGGCGGGGCCGAGGCGTTTTCGGCCATTTCCGTGGGGTTCACGGCTTGTCCTTCGGCGGGGCCTTCGCCGGAGTTGATTCCGGCGCTTTCGCCGGCGCGGGCACTATTGCCGGGCCGGGAGCGGGCGGGCGATCCACTTTTTTCGCGGCCGGCGCTGCGGACTTGGCCGCGGGGCGCGCGTTCGCGTCCCCTGGGGCGCCGGCGCCGCCCTCGTCTGCAGCGCGCTCCCACTCCCACTGCTGCTTGGAGAGCAGAACGAGCACCTCTTCAAGCTGGTCGAGACGCGCGGCGGGCCGCAACACGATTTGCTTGAACGGATTTCCGGGATGTACTTCCACAACGGTGCCGAGCGGCAGGTCCTTCGGAAAAATGCGGTCCATGCCGGAGGTCAGCACGGTTTCGCCGGCGGCCACTTCCTGCTCGTTGCTTACATAATCGAGCAGCAACAGATGCTCGCCGGTGCCTTTGGCGGCTCCCTGCGTGCGTGATTTCGCCAGCAGGGCTCCCGCGCCGCCGCTCTTGTCCGTCAGCAGCAGCACCTGCGACGTGGAGGAGTAAACCTCGAGCACCTTGCCGACGATGCCCTGCGGCGTAATCACGCCCATGTTCGGCTGGACGCCGTCGCGTTCTCCGCGATCGAGATAAATCGCGCGGCCGGCTCCGGCGCCGCCGATGACGCGCGCGGCCAGCAACTGCGCATCCGCATGCGCTTCGCGGAAGGCGAGCAGCGCGCCCAGCCGCTGGGCTTCCGCGGCGCGGCCTTCCAGTTCGCTGTTGCGCAGCGTCATTTGCCCCAATTGCTCGCGCAGGCGCTGGTTCTCGCGGTTGGCGCGGAACAGGCCCACGTAGCCCGTCCAGCCGCCGAGCACGCTATCGAGCGCCCAGGAACCCGCGCGCTCCGCGGGAGTGAGCAGCTCGACGGCCCACACGCGGATCAGCCGCGCGCCGTCGGGACGGCGCACTTGTACGGCCAGCAGCAGGATCTGAAAAACCAGGCTGACGGCGAGAAGAACGTAAGGCTTGCGGCGAGTGGCGATCTCGAACATTTCCGTTCCGGCGGCGCAGCCGCTTGCGGCGGTGGCCGTTCTAGTCGATGCACACCTGCCGCAGCAGGTTGAAATCGCTGAGCATTTTGCCCGTGCCCAGCACCACGGAGGCCAGGGGATCGTCGGCGATGGCCACGGGCAGCCCGGTCTCTTCACGGATGCGCTTGTCGAGATTCTTGAGCAGCGCGCCGCCGCCGGTGAGCACGATTCCGCGGTCGCTGATGTCGGCGGAAAGTTCGGGCGGCGTGCGCTCCAGAGCCACGCGCACGGCGTTCAAAATGGTGGCCACGCAATCGGAGAGCGCTTCGCGCATTTCGCTGTCGTCCACGGTCACGGTGCGCGGCACGCCTTCAATCAGGTTGCGGCCCTTCACTTCCATGGTGAGCGGCTTTTCCAGCGGGTAGGCGGAGCCGATTTCCATCTTGATCTGCTCGGCGGTGCGCTCGCCCACCAGGAGGTTGTATTTCCGCTTCAAATAGTGCATCACGGCCTCGTCCATTTCGTTTCCGGCCACGCGCACGGAGCGCGAATACACGATGCCGCTCATCGAGATCACCGCGATGTCTGTGGTGCCGCCGCCGATGTCCACCACCATGTTGCCGCTGGGCTCTTCAATGGGCAGGCCGGCGCCGATGGCCGCGGCCATGGCCTGCTCCACCAGAAAGACCTCGCTGGCGCGCGCGCGGTAGGCGGAGTCCTGCACGGCGCGTTTCTCCACCGGGGTGATTTCGCTGGGTACGCCGATCACGATGCGCGGGTGCACCAGCAGGCGCCGGTTGTGCGCCTTCTGGATGAAATAGGTGAGCATCTTCTCGGTTACCTTGAAGTCGGCGATCACGCCGTCCTTCATGGGCTTGATGGCCACCACGTTGCCCGGCGTCCTGCCGAGCATTTCCTTGGCCTCGCGCCCCACGGCCACCACTTCTCCCAGGTTCTTGTTGATGGCCACGATCGAGGGTTCGTTCACCACGATGCCCTTGCCGCGCGCATACACGAGCGTGTTCGCCGTCCCCAGATCGATGGCCAGATCCGAGGAAAACATGCTGAACAACGACCGCATTCCGTAACCGTTCTTGCTCATCCTTCCCCTCTGCCCCCCTGCTTTCGCGCAGGTTCCGCCGGCTGTCGCGCCGTGTGCGGAATCGGAGGACACGGCTGCGCGCGCCCTCGCAATCTCTTTTGCCTGCTTGCGCTCCGACGCTCGCCTGTGCCGGCCGCGGATGGCCGCAGCCCTCCACGCTACGGCACAACGATGGAAATCGTTTTCGTCGTCGTTCCCCCGCGCCGGTTCTGGCCCACGATCACCAGCGTCTGCGCGCCTCGCGGCTGCGGCGGAGTGAAGTACAGAAAATGCCCGTCCTTGTCGATCTGCGCCACCGCCTGGCCGTTGATCATCAGCGCGGCGCCGGGCTCGGTGAGCCCGCGAATCTCCACCACGGTGCCGTGCAGTTGCGTGCTTTCAATTTCGAGCTGCATCTCCTGCGACTTGCCCTGCGCGGCCAGCGTGAACTTGTTCACGTCGCTCGATTCGCTGCTGCGGTTCTGCGCATCGGTGGCCACCACGGCCCAGAAGTAGTCGCCGGGTTCCAGGCCGGTCACTTCCGCGGACGGCGCCTTCACCTGCTTCTCCGCCACAATGCGGGAAAACATGGAAGTGGCGCTGATGCGCAGCGTGTAATGCACCGCCTCGCCCACGGGCTTCCACTCGAATTTCACCGGAGTCTTCGCGGGGTCCGGCACGATGATGGGCTGCAGGTTGCCGGGGGAAACCAGTTCAGGCGGCGAGAGGACCTGCGACTTGGAGACCGGGCCGCCGGGAGCAAACGTGGCGCGCTCGTAGCGTCCCAGTTCCACGCGCTCCTCGCCGCGTTGCAATTGCGCTCCGCCGGCCGATACGGTGATTTCGTTCTGTTTGCTCTGCGGGTCGCTGCGCACAGACGCGCGGCTGTTCTGCTGGATGCTGGCCACAGACTGGTCCGCGGGGAAGCGCACTTCCGCGTGCGAGCCGTTTGCCTCCCAGCCCGCCGTGGAGAGATCGAGCGCGCCGCTGGTAATCGCCACGCCGACGCGCGTGGGGCGGTCCGGGCCCACTACGTTCTCTTCGACCATGATCAACGTGTCGTTTTTCACCGTGTACGTTGTGCCGTCGGCAAACGTCAGGCGCGCCACGCCGTCCGTTCCCGTCTGGATCAGGTCTCCCTTGTCGAGCGACATCCGATAGTCCGCGCTGGCCCACTGCGTCGTGTTCACTTTCTTCACCTGGACCTTGCCGTCCAGGTTCACAAACCTCGCTTGCGTCAACATGGGCGCCGCGGAGCCGTCGGACCCGCCCATCGCCCCCGTGGCCTTCCGCAGCAGCGACGTCATGCGCTCGGGCATGGCGATATAGAGTCCGAGCACGACGATGCCGAGAATCAGGACCGCGTAGATGGCCACGGTTTTGTACGTCACCGTGGTCCAGTAGATCTCTACCGGCCGGATCCTCGCCTGCGGCGGCTGCTCGGATTGTTTCTGTTCCGTCACGCGACACTCGTACAAAATCGCACCCTATACCATAGCCCCTCGAATCCCCGCAATCAAACCACGCCGTGCCTAAACTGCCAGCCGTGGCGGAAAAACGCCCGCCAGCCCGCGGTTTTTGTGCGTGGAAACAGGTGCTAAAATATTTGCAGGGGCCGTAGCTCAACTGGATAGAGCGAGAGTTTCCTAAACTCTAGGTTGGCGGTTCAAGTCCGCCCGGTCCCGCCAGATTCAAATTCCCCCCCGGAACAAGACAGGCAGCCGGCCCGCTCTGAAATTCTGCTGCCATGGAGATGGACGGGAAGTCGGCCGCAAAGAAAAAAGCCTCTCTTCCGGGGAAGAGAGGCTTTGTCGAAATCGAAAGCCGGGAGAGTTCAGGCTGACCGGCGCATTGCAGCCATGCCCAGAAGCGCGATACCCGCGGCCAGCAGTACCAGCGTGTTGGGGTCGTAGGCGGGCACGGTCGTTTGGACCGTCGTGGGAAGCCCGATCTCGCCCAGCACAAAAAACGCGCGGTTGGGAATCGGGTCTCCGGCGAAGAAATCCACGCTCACGCTTTGATTGTTGTTCACCGTAGCCGGGCAGTTGTTGTTGGTCAGGAAGCCGTCCAAGCTCTGGCATACGAGTGCATCCCCGTCCATGCCGCTATAGGTGAACTGCAAATTCAAAT
>DATFZR010000211.1:0-2132 GCA_035314265.1 Candidatus Acidiferrales bacterium | reverse complement strand
GCTCGGTTCCGCAGCGGGGGGGGGTCCAGGGATGTCCAGGGAGTTCTGCAGAGAGTTGTGCAGCGAGTTCCCGCCCTGGCCGTAACGCCTCGTCTTTCGGCTGACTATAGTGTTGCTGCCGCGGTACAATCCGCGCGGCTGAACGTTCCAGAGCTCACCGTAACGTTAGAAGAGGGAAAGCCATCATGTCGTTTCTGAGAAAAGCATACGGACTCTTCGAGCGCGGCGCGGATCTGCTCCAGTCGCCCCTCCTGCTGGTCATTCGCGTGTTCTGGGGTTGGCAGCTCGCCCAATCAGGCTGGGGAAAGCTGCACAACATCAACATGGTTGTGGACTATTTCACCACTCTGAACCTTCCCCATCCCGCGCTGTTCGCGCGGGCGGTTTCGGCCCTCGAACTGGTCGGCGGCGCGTTGCTGCTCCTCGGACTGTGCTCGCGCCCCATCGCGTTGATTCTTACCGGCAACATGATCGGCGCCTACATCACTGCCGACTCCGAAGCCTGGCACTCCTTTTTCGCTGAGGATTCCGGTCCTTTTTTCGCTGCCGCTCCCTTCGCTTTCCTGATGGTCTCGATTCTCGTCCTTGTGTTCGGTTCCGGCCTGTTCAGCGCGGACGCCCTCATCGCCCGCATCTGGAAGAAGCGCGAAGCCAAGGCCGTCTGACGCCACGGTTGCACCGCAGGGCAAAGCCCTGCGGCTTTTTTTCTGTGCTTCAGGCCAGCCGCGCCCGCAAGCCCCGCGCATAGGCATCCAGTCCCCCCAGCGGCACCATTTCAATCCGGTGAGCCTCAAACAGCCCGGCCACAAAGTCGTGCCTCCGGTTGCCGGGCTGCCGCGGCGCTTCCGTCACGGCCACAAATTCCGCCTCGGGGTCCTTCGCACGGACCGCATCCGCCGTAAACGCCAGCACCTTTGCCTGCCCCGCGTCCCGCGCCAGCGGCACCGAATGCAGGTACCCGCGCACCCCGTTCCTCCATCCGAAGTCCAGCCGGAAAGGGTCTCCCGGCGTCGTGAACTCGTCCACGTGCACGCCGTAGCGCAGCATGGGATCGAGCCGGTTGCGATGGAAGATTTCGCGCGCGCGCCTCCGGATCACCGCGCGGTTCGGTTCCCGCTCCGCCGCTCCGCTCGCGCGATAGACGGCCGGCTCCACCTGATCGTGGAACAGCCGCTCCAGTTCCGCTCCGGCGTTCGTCGTCAGCACGGCCTTCTGTGGCCCGAGCTGCAGCGCGTTCGAAAGTGTTTCCTCCAGCCCGGCCAGGAGCGCCGCGCCCTCCCCGGCCCGCGCCGCCCGCGCCTGGAAGTCTCCGGCCAGCGACCGCAGCACCGCGATGTCCGCCTCAGGATACAGCCGCCGCAGCCGCGCGAAGTCCGCTTCCTCCTGCAGCAGCAAACTATGCAGTTCGCCCGCGGGGTCCACAAGCAGCACGCCGATATTCATCCATTCGTCGCGCACCAGGTTCGGCACGTAGCGCAGGATGCGAAACGTGCACGTTGCCAGGTTTTCTTCAGCCATGGTTCACGTCCAGTTCCGGAACGGTCTCCGGTAGGAATTTCGCGCCTCCACAATCAAGTCGGGCAGCCGCTCCGTGCGCCTCACCAGCCGCTCGAGCAGCGCGTACAGGGCATCGAGGTCCCCGTCGTACCACTCCAGCGGAATCCGGCTGGCCATTTCGTCGAACGTCCCGTCTTCACCCAGGCGCTTCATGCGCGCCATCCAGGGTTCAAAGGCTGCCATCCCCCGCACCCCGTCGTACACGCACACCCGCGCGTACAGCCCGCGCAGCGGCGCGTCCGGAAAATCCCAGTTCTGCGCGTTGAAGCAGAACCCCTGATCGATCATCCACGCCTGGTAACGCCAGCTGCCCGCCCCGCGAAAGAAGACGGCCTGCCGCCCGTTCGTATTGCACGTCCATTTGTCGAACGTGAACATGCCCGCAAACGCGTCCAGATTTTCCACCGCGCCAAGCTGCTCGTCCGGCAGAAAGTCGTGCACCGCCAGCAACGCCGGGTTTCCCGGATAGCGCGAGCCAAACTGGCGCCCGGCGGCGCAGGGCGTCCGCGAATTCCCCATTTGCACCACCAGTTCCGCCGTATTTTCGATCAGCTCCTGCCGCACCTCCACCACTT
>DATFZR010000210.1:0-4943 GCA_035314265.1 Candidatus Acidiferrales bacterium | reverse complement strand
GATCGCGTTCGCGATCGTCCTTTCAAGGTGACTGCGCCGATGGTGCGTGCGGCGCGTTCGTCTGCCAGCGGAATGAACCTGCATCCCGGCCGCTTCTCGACCGCCATGGCGGGGACGATGGAAACGCCGAGGCCGGCGCTGACCATGCTCAGGATGCTGCTGAACTGGCCGGTTTCGAAAACGATCTGGGGATGCAGCCGCGCGCGTTTGCAGGCCGCTACTGCCGTTTCACGGAAGCAATGGCCGTCGCGCAGCAGGAGAAATGGCTCGTCGTGCAGATCGTCGAGCGAGATCTTGCGGCGCCCGGCCAGCGCGTGGCCGCGCGGCAGCACGGCGAACAGATTCTCGACGGCCAGCGGGACCGCTTCGAATTCGCTGCCGCGTACGTTGAGCGGCAGCGCCACGACGGCCACGTCCACGCTTCCCGCGCGCAGCCTTTCGAGCAGCATGGGCGTGATCTCTTCCACCACGGTCAGGCGCACGCGCGGGTACTTTCGCAAGAAAACAGCGAGCAGGGGCGGCAGAAAGTACGGGGCGATGGTGGGGATCACGCCGACGCACACGGGCCCGTCCGTGGCCGCCTTGCGTTCGTTCACCTCGCCGCGCGCGGCTTCCAGGTCGCGCAGGACGGCGCGCGCGCGAGGCAGGAAGGCCTGGCCCAGCTCCGTAAGGCGGACGGAGCGGCCCAGCCGGTCGAACAGGCGGGCGCCGAACTCGTCTTCCAGTTTGCGGATCTGCTGCGAGAGCGACGGCTGCGAGACGTGCACCTGCTGCGCCGCGCGGCTGAAGCTGCCGGTCTCCGCAATCGCGCAGAAATAACGAAGCTGCCGGAGTTCCATAGGCCCTGCCTATCCTTCCCATGCAATCTATATATTGGATGTATGGGAGGGTAAAGGAGAAACTATGTGGCGCAGAAAATCCAATGGCTGAAGACAAAGACAAGATGGCCACCGGCGCCGGGCGTGCGGCCGGCGGCAACCAGCGCGGCGGGGCGAATCGCGCGGCGGGAAACGCCGGAATGGGTTTGCAGTTCGCCACAGTTTGTTGAGCCAAATCGATCATCAGGAGGAAAACGTGTCAACGGAAACGAAGTGCCCGGTAGCGGGCGACGCTCGCAGGCACACGGCGAGTGGTGCCACGACGAATGCAGGGTGGTGGCCGAACCAGCTGAACTTGAAGGTGCTTCACCAACATTCCTCCCTGTCTGATCCGATGGGCGAGAAATTCGATTATGCGAAAGAATTCAAAAGCCTCGACCTGAAGGCCGTGATCAAGGACCTCCATGCCTTGATGACGGATTCGCAGGAGTGGTGGCCGGCCGACTTTGGCCACTACGGGCCGCTTTTCATTCGTATGGCGTGGCACAGCGCAGGGACCTACCGCATTGGCGACGGCCGCGGGGGCGCCGGCGCCGGCCAGCAGCGTTTCGCTCCACTCAATAGCTGGCCGGACAACGTGAACCTCGACAGGGCGCGCCGGTTGCTCTGGCCGATCAAGCAGAAATTCGGCCGGAAGATCTCCTGGGCCGACCTCATGATTCTCGCGGGAAACGTGGCATTGGAGTCGATGGGTTTCAAGACCTTCGGTTTTGGCGGCGGGCGCGAGGACGTCTGGGAGCCCGAAGAGGACGTCTACTGGGGCTCCGAAGGCAAGTGGCTGGGGAACGAGCGCTACACCGGCGATCGTAATCTCGAGAATCCCCTCGGCGCGGTTCAGATGGGGCTGATTTACGTAAACCCGGAAGGGCCCGATGGAAAGCCGGACCCACTCGCTGCGGCACGGGATATCCGGGAGACGTTTCGGCGCATGGCGATGAACGACTACGAAACGGTTGCGCTCATCGCCGGCGGGCACTCCTTCGGCAAGACTCACGGCGCTGGAGATGCGGCGCTGGTGGGCCCGGAGCCGGAAGCCGCCAGCATTGAAGAGCAGGGCCTGGGCTGGAAGGGCAAATTCCGCACGGGCAAAGGGGGAGACGCGATTGGCAGCGGCCTGGAAGTGATTTGGACCACGACGCCGACGAAGTGGAGCAACAACTTCCTGGCGAACCTGTTCGACTACGAATGGGAACTGACCAAGAGCCCGGCGGGCGCGCATCAGTGGAAACCGAAGAATGGCGCGGGCGCTGCTACGGTGCCGGATGCCCACGATCCGTCAAAGCGTCACGCGCCATCCATGCTGACCACGGACCTGGCCCTGCGGTTCGACCCTGCTTACGAAAAGGTTTCACGGCGCTTCTACGAGAATCCGCAGGAGCTCGCAAGCGCGTTCGCCAAGGCGTGGTACAAGCTGACGCACCGCGACATGGGGCCTCGCTCGCGGTATCTTGGCCCTCTGGTTCCCGCGGAGCCCCAGATATGGCAGGACCCGGTTCCCGCTGTGGATCATAAATTAATCGGGGAGAAGGATGCCGCCGCTCTGAAGGCCAAGATCCTCAAATCCGGATTGACGATCCCGCAACTGGTCACGACCGCCTGGGCTTCGGCGGCGACCTTCCGGGGCTCCGACAAGCGCGGTGGGGCCAACGGGGCGCGAATCCGCCTGGCGCCGCAAAAGGACTGGGAAGTGAACCAGCCCGCCGGACTGGCGAAGGTTCTGCGGACGCTGGAGAAAATCCAAAAGGAGTTCAACGGTTCGCAGGCCCGCGCGAAGAAGAAGGTCTCACTGGCTGACCTGATCGTCCTGGGCGGCTGCGCGGCCGTTGAGGAAGCTGCGAAGAAGGCCGGGCACACCGTGAAGATATCCTTCTCGCCCGGCCGCACCGATGCCGGGCAGGAGCAGACCGATGTGGAATCGTTCTCCGTGCTGGAACCGGCCGCGGACGGCTTCCGCAATTACCTCCGCAAAGGATGCGAAAGAGCGGCGGGAGAACTGCTGGTGGATCGGGCCCAGTTGCTCAAGCTGACTGCCCCGGAGATGACCGTTCTCATCGGCGGCATGCGCGCCCTGAACGCGAACTTCGACCAGTCCAAACACGGCATCTTCACCAACCGGCCCGGGACGCTGACGAATGATTTCTTCGTCAATCTGCTGGACATGAATACGACGTGGCAGCCCTCCTCCGCATCCGAAGGCGTGTATGAGGGGCGCGACCGCGCGACCGGCAAAACAAGGTGGAGCGCCACTCGTGCCGACCTGGTCTTCGGTTCACACGCACAGCTCCGGGCCATCGCAGAAGTGTATGCATCGAACGACTCGAAGGAGACGTTCGTGAAGGACTTCGCAGCCGCGTGGAGCAAGGTGATGAATCTGGATCGCTACGACGTCGCCTGATCTCCCCGGTCCGGCGCCAAACGAGGGCGGGGATTCACATCCCCGCCCTGTTTTTTTTGCCCGGACCAACGCGGGAACGGAAAAAGCCGCAGGGCTGCGCCCTGCGCTGCAGCGCCCGGGCAGGGCTACGCTTTTCGAGCCGATTCCATTCAGGATGAACAGCCGAGGGAAGTTTTCAGTCTGCCGCGATGGGCATGGCCGCGGGTTCCAGCAGGGCGCGGGGCGGCATCTTCAAATCCCACACCACGTGGACCCAGGAAAGCATTTTGAGGATGTAGTAGGTGCAGTCGATTTCCCACCAGTAGAAGCCCTGCTTCACCGAGCTCATGTAGTGGTGATGATTGTTGTGCCAGCCCTCGCCCATGGTGATGAGCGAAAGAATCAGGCTGTTCCGGCTGGTATCCGTGGTCGGGTAGCGGCGGCGGCCGAACACGTGGCACAGGGAGTTGATGGTAAACGTGCCGTGCCACAGCATCACCGTGCTCACGCAGAAGCCCCAGAAGAACACGCCCAACCCTCCGAACAGGAACAGCATCGTGCCCAGAACCGCGCCCGGAACGACGTGATTCTTATTCAGCCAGCGCAGCTCGGGATACTTCGCCAGATCCGGCACCAGTTCGTTGCGCGTAGTGTTGTAGCGCTTGCTGAGGATCCAGCCCAGGTGCGACCACCAGAAGCCCTTGAGCGACGGCGAGTGAATATCTTCATCCAGGTCGGAGTAGCGGTGGTGATGGCGATGATGCGCCGCCCACCACAGCACGCCCTTCTGCAGCGACGTCATCGCGGAAACAGCGAGAACGGCCTGGAACGCGCGCGTGGTCTTGAACGTCCGGTGAGAAAAATAGCGGTGATAGCCCGCGGTGACAAAAAACATCCGGAACGCGTAGAGGCTCACGGCGAGCACCGGATACCACCAGTGGAACGGCACAAAGAAAATTCCGAGAACGGCTACATGCACCAATACAAATGGGGCGCAGTGTTGCAGAGAGAAGCGTTCGCCTTTGAGTTGCATCTGCATCGGTCCATCCTGATGGTTGAGTGCTTAAGGAAGCTTGAACAATTATGAGGGCTCGCGGCTCCAGCGTCAAGGGAAACGAGGCAGAAGCGCGTGCTTTTGATACTTTTACGGCACTACTTCTCCTACGCATGTCAGAGTACGCGGCGCTGTGTTATCTTCCCTTTGTTTGATTCGCGGCCGCGTGCACCGGCAACTTCGTTCGTAGTTGCCGCACGCAGCGAAAGAGCTCCCAGAAAAATGGAAAAGCGCGTCATCGTCGGAGTATTTCCGGATGTGATCGTTGTCACTCCAAACGATCAGGCCGAATGGGTCGCGCCCTCGGCCACGCTGCGTGTGGAGTTCGATCCCAAACGCTGTCCTTTCTCTTCCAACGTGATGCAGGCGCCGGCCGGCATGCGCTTGCTGAGCGGCCCGCCCGCGGCGGGAGCGAAGCCCGGCTCCTACAAGTATCGTGTGGCCCTGAACGACGTGGTGATCGGCACCGGCGAAGTGCTCATCCGCGAGTCGTAATCCTCCAGGACATACCGCCCGGCAGGATGAAGAAACATCCGGGGTGTACCGCGTTGGTGGAACCGCAGGTTGGTGGAACCGCAGGATGCACCGCGATGGAAGGTCCTTTGTCCTGCTGTACTGGCTTCGCCGCCCGCACCTA
>DATFZR010000209.1:0-3438 GCA_035314265.1 Candidatus Acidiferrales bacterium | reverse complement strand
CGCCGTCCACAACGAGCGCCGCCCCGGTCATGAAGGAAGATTCGTCGGAGGCCAGGAACAGCACGGCCTGCGCGATTTCGTCCGCCGTGCCAATGCGTCCCATGGGACGGTTGGCGCAACCCTCCAGATATTTCTGCCAGTCCATGCCGCGCATGCGGGCGTCTTCCGGGAGCATGGGCGTATCCACGTCGCCGGGGCAGATGCAGTTCACGCGAATGCCCTGGCGGCCGTGGTCTATGGCCATGGCTTTGGCCAATTGGATGAGCCCGCCCTTCGCCGCGCAGTAGGCCACCGCGCGGTCGCCGCCCACGATTCCCCAGCCGGAGCTGTTGTGGATGATGCTGCCGCGGCCCTGGCGGATCATGGGCGGCAGCGCGTGCTTGGACATGAGGAACGCGCCTTTCAGGCTCGTATCCACCTGCGCGTCCCACTCCTGCTCGGTGCACTCGACGGCGGTATTGGGGAAAAACACGCCGGCGTTGTTGAAGAGGACGTCCACGCGCCCGTATGCGGAAATCGTTTCGCGGACCGCGTGCTGGCAGTCGGCCTGCACGCAAACGTCGGAGCGCAGGAAGAAGGCCTGGCCTCCCGCGGCGTAGATTTCTTTGACGACCTCGGCTCCCCGCTCCTCGTTTCTGCCCGTCAGGGCCAGCAGAGCGCCCTCCCGCGCGAAGAGCAGCGCCGTGGCTCGCCCCATTCCGGAATTTGCTCCGGTGATGAGCGCCACCCGATCCCTGAGCCGCATGGTCATCTCCTTTAGATGCTCGCTGGTTTCGTCAGGCGAGCCCGCCGCCATCCACCACGAGCGCCGTGCCGGTGATGAATTGCGCCGCATCGCTGGCCAGAAAAACGGCGGACTCCGCGATTTCCTCGGGCTTGCCGATGCGGCGCAGGGGCCGTCGCGCCGCGTCGGCCAGAAAATCCGCTTCGCTCACGCCGGTCTCGTGCGCCTCCTGGCGCAGCATGGGCGTGTCCGTATCGCCGGGACAGATGCAGTTCACGCGGATACCCTGCGCGCCATGATCGATGGCCATGGCTTTCGTGAGCAGCACGACCGCTGCCTTCGACGCGCAATAGGCTGCGGCGCGCGGGCCCGCGGCGAGCCCCCAGCCGGAAGCGATGCTCAGAATCGACCCGCGCGTCGCGGCGAGATGCGGAATGGCGGCGCGCGACATGAGGAAGACGGACTTCGCGTTGACGTCCATCACCGCGTCCCAGTCCGCCTCGCTCAGCTCCGTAACGGTCGAGCGGCGGATGATCCCCGCGCAATTCACCAGCACGTGCAGCACGCCGAATGCGGCCAGCGTTTCGTCCACCGAGCGGGCGCAATCGGCCGAGCGGCTCACGTCCACGGCGGTGGATTGCGCTTTGCCACCGTGTGCGCGGATTTCGGCGGCAGCGGCCGTGGCAGCGGCGGCGTTCACGTCGGCGAGCATTACCCGCGCGCCTTCCTGCGCGAAGCGCAGCGCGATGGCGCGGCCGATGCCCGAGCCGGCGCCGGTGACGAGCGCGACGCGTCCATCGAGAGAGCGGCGGGTGGTCTGGTCAGGCATGATCGGGCGTCGAGCGTCACACCTAGCGGCTGGCCAGGTCGCCGGCCGTTTCGCCGCCGTCCATCACAATCACCTGGCCGGTGATGTATTCCGCGTCGTCCGAGGCGAGAAAGGCGAAGAGCGCGGCAATTTCCTCGGGCTTCGCGTGGCGGCGCAGGGGGATTTTGCGATTCACCTCTTCCAGCATTTCGTCTGTGTACTCGGCGCGCTGCATCGGCGTGAGCACGTAGCCGGGCGCAATGGCGTTCACGCGCACCCGCGGTGCGAGTTCGAGCGCCATGGTTTTGGTGAGCGAAATGACGCCGGCCTTCGTGGCGTTGTAGTCCGCGTAGAACGGGTGGCCGAACATCCCGTTGGTCGAGGCGGTCTGCAGGATGGCGCCCGAGCCGCGTTCGTACATATGTTTGGCTGCGGTCTGCGCGATGTAGAAAACGCCGGTAAGGTTCACGGCGATTACGTGGTCCCACTCTTCAGGCGTGGTGTCCAGGAATTTGTGGCGGATGCTGATGCCGGCGTTGTTGATCACCACGTCCACCGCGCCCATTTTCGCGATCGCGTCCCGAAAGGCTGCCTGCACCTCGTCCAGTTTGGAGACGTCCGCGGCGAGCACGCCGGCCAGCCCCGGCAGTTCGCGCGTGATGCGTTCGCGTGCCGCCGCGTCGCGGTCCAGCACGCAGACGCGCGCGCCCTCTTCAAGGAAGTGCGCAGCCGTGGCCGCGCCGATGCCGCTCGCGCCGCCGGTAATCAGAACGCCCTTACCCTTAAGCCCTCGCATGGGTCTCCTGTTCGACGCGGGAGTATATCGCAGGCAGAGCAGCGAGAGAGATTCAACAAAGCTGTGCCGGCGACGCGAGGAAGCCGCCGTTCATCTCATTTGGTATCGCGTCGCGCGTTATGGCGTTGCAACAATTGATGTTCCAGCGAGCCGGCAATGAAAAATCCTGCGGCCTTCAGCCGCTGGAGCACCTGCGGAAAATCGCTCACCAGTCCCATCGTGTCGGCCCGCTCCAGAACCCCAAGCGTTCCCGAGAGCGGGAGGTTCCGGCTCAGCGCAATGCTCCGTCCGATTTGCTCATCAACCAGAAGCACGTCCGCGCGGAGCTCTTCCGCCAAGAGAATGGCTTCGCGTTCGCCCCGATGAAGTGTGGCCGGAAATACAGCCGGCTGGGCTTCGCGCACGGTGCGGACTTCAAACCAGGCGGGGAGTGACAACACGCGGCGCCGTACGTTTTCTGGCGCTCTCGCTTCAGTCAATTCCTCATACACGGCGGAAGGCACAATGACCTTTGCAAACAATCGCCCCAGAAGATGTTCCTGCTCGATGGCGGCCAGATAACGGAGCGGCGTGGTGTTCGAGACCGCAATCATGCGGCCCGCGGGCTAGAGAGGGCGGCGGCGCGAGGCCGCTTCAAACAGCGCCGCCTCGCGGTCCAGATCGGCTTCACCGATTGCGGACAGGGGGACGTGGTGCTGTCCCAGGAAGTCTTCTGTCTCGATCCGCGAGAGTCCCAGCATTTCGGAAACCTGGTAGAGGGTCAGGGTTTGCTCGCGGTAGCCTTCCAAGGCGAGGGCCTCCAGGACGCGGCGGGAAACGTCACCGCCAGCGGCGGAAAGCCGTTCCGCAACGTCATCCGGGATGCGAAGCGTAACTTCCACGTCCCGAGCTTAGCACGGCCTTGCTGGTGCCGGGAAGAAGCGGACGGCCGAGCCTCCGATGAGCCTACAGCCTGGGGACGTTTACTTCTGGTGCGTGCGCCAGCCCTCGGCGTACGTTTCGCGCGCAACCTTCGAATAGGGCACGGGGCTGACAACAGCGCGGATTTCGATCTGGCGATGCCGCTCGACGGTTGCTTTGCCGGTGCCGCCGCCTTCTTCGCCCCACGTG
>DATFZR010000208.1:0-2011 GCA_035314265.1 Candidatus Acidiferrales bacterium | reverse complement strand
ATTCAAACCGTTCCCGTGCTCGGCAGCTTGCCCGTCATCGGCAACCTGTTCAAGCACACCACGGTCAGCTCCACGGCCCAGGAACTACTCTTCTTCCTCACCCCGCGCATTCTGCCGGGTTAAAGGAGATCTCGTAAACGGGCGACCCGGATGGCCGGGGAAGGGCGGGGCTTCAGCCCCGCCGTGACGCCCAGCAACGAGAAGGGCCTTGGTCCCTGAAGCCGTACTTTTCGATCGCGGCTGCGCAGTTAACAAGTAAGTCCTATTAGTAGCGGCGAAGAGAAAGGTTCACAAGCAGCACGTGGCGAAAGAAACTGTGCAATCGAAATCAGCCCGGAGCCGGATCCATCGGCTCCGGCTTTCTTTTTCCGCTCTCCATTCGGACGCTCTCCTCGTCGCTCATCTTCCCAACGTCCGTTATCTCTGCGGCTTCACCGGCAGCGCCGCAATCCTGCTCGTCGAACATTCCCGCGCCACGCTCTTCACCGATAGCCGCTACACTCTGCAAGCCCGCCAGGAAGTTCACGACGCCAGCACAGTAATCGCCCCGCACGGCCTGCTCCGCGCGCTAGGCGAAGCCCTGAAATCGCGCCGCGGCACCATCCGCCTGGCGTTTTCGCCCGCGCAGCTCACTGTCGCCCAGAAAGACGCGTTGCAACTCGCAGTCGGCACACGCCTGCGCTGGCTAGCCGCTCCCGATCTGATCGAACGCCTGCGCGCCGTAAAAGACGCGGCAGAACTCGCCCTGATGCGCCGGTCCGCGCGCCTGATCAGCGACGTCTGGGCCGATGCCGTGCGCAACGTGAAGCCTGGAATTTCCGAGCTCGCCGTTGCGGCCGATATCGAGCGCGGGATGAAGCTTCGAGGCGCCAGCGGTCCATCCTTCGAAACCATCGTCGCCTCCGGCCCACGTTCCGCCTGGCCCCACGCCCGGCCCACAGCCAAGCTCCTCAGGAAAAACGAGTTGGTCGTCCTCGACCAGGGTGCTATACTGCGCGACTACTGTAGCGACATGACACGTACCGTCTTCCTGGGACGGTCTTCTGTCGGAGCGCGAGCAGGGGTGCGTAACAAAGTCCGCTCGCTCTACGACGCAGTTCTCGACGCCCAGGAAGCCGCTATCGCCGCCATCCGGCCGGGAGTTTCGGCCGCGTCCGTGGACGCTGCAGCGCGCAAAGTTTTCAAGCGTTCGGGCCTGGATCGTTACTTCACCCATAGCACCGGGCACGGTTTGGGCCTCGAAATTCACGAGATGCCCCGGCTGGGCCGCGCAGAAGAAACCTTGCTCGAAGCGGGCATGGTCGTAACGGTCGAGCCCGGCGTCTATATCGAACGCATGGGCGGCATACGAATCGAAGATGAAGTGCTGGTAACCTCCCGCGGCGCGGAGTTCCTAACCAGCGCTTCCCGGGAATTTCTAGAACTCTAAATGGCGAAAAAACAGACTCCCAAGGCAGCATCCGGCTCGCCCGCTCACGGCGTGGACCTCCTCGAAATCGAAAAGCTACTGGAATTCATGCGCAAGCACGGCCTCGAAGAATTCGAATACGAGCGCCAAGGCTTCCGCATCCGGCTGAAGAAACCATCCTCGCCCGCCTACGCTTTCTCACCGAGCCAGATGCCCGAGATCGTAGTAGCTTCCGCGCCAGCACACGCGAGCCATGCATCGTCAGCAAGTTCCGGCGCAGCGTCCGCCTCGGGCTCTTCCGCCGCACCAACCGCTGCAGAGCACGCCCCGGCCGCGGACACTACGCGCCACGAAGATCTGCACATCGTGAAGTCCCCAATCGTCGGCACCTTCTACATGGCCGCCGGTCCCGACGCCGATCCCTTCGTCAGCATCGGCTCCAAAGTAGAAACCGGCCAGGTCCTCTGCATCATAGAAGCCATGAAACTGATGAACGAAATCGAATCCGACGCAGCCGGCGAAGTAGTCCGCATCTTCGTGGAAAACGGTCACCCGGTGGAATATGGCGAAGCCCTATTCGGCATCCGCCCCCACCGCAAAAAA
>DATFZR010000207.1:0-3356 GCA_035314265.1 Candidatus Acidiferrales bacterium | reverse complement strand
GAGGCTCACCACCAGTTCCCCCGCCTGTTCGCGCGATTGCCGCTCCAGGCCGCCGGTGAATACGAACGTCTTGCCTGCCAGCTTCGTGCCGCGCGGCGCCCTGCGCTCCCCGGTCATTTTGACACCGGCCTTCTCGAGTTTCGTCACCAGCTTGCGGTTGGCCGTCTCGGAAAAGAATTCGGCGATGCTCGCCGCCACCTTCGGGCCCACTTCATGCACCTCGGTCAGCTTCTCCTCGTCCGCTTCCGCGATTTCCTCGAGGCTGCGGAAATGGTCGGCCAGCAACTGCCCGGTCCGCTCGCCCACAAAGCGCATGCCCAGTGCATAAATCAGGCGCGCCAGGCCGTTCTTCTTGCTGGCCTCGATTTCGTCCACCAGGTTCTGCGCGGATTTCTCCGCCATGCGCTCGAGCGGCACCAGGTCTTCGAGCGTCAGCATGTAGAGGTCCGCCGGGTCCTTCACCAGGCCTTTGTCCACGAGCTGGTCCACGATCTTGTCGCCCAGCCCGTCAACATTCATGGCGTGCCGCCCGGCCCAATGCAGCAGCGATTCCTTGCGCTTTGCCGGGCAGCCGGCGTACACACAGCGATAGGCCACTTCGTCTTCGGATTTGTGGATCCGGTTCCCGCATTCGGGGCACTTCTCCGGCATGACGAACGGTTTGCGGTGCGCACCCTTCTTCGTCACCTGCAGGACGTGGGGGATCACCTCGCCCGCGCGCTCCACCAGCACGGTGTCGCCGATCTGAATGCCCAGGCGCTCAACCTCGTCCATGTTGTGCAGCGTGGAGCGGCTTACCGTGACGCCGCCGATCTGCACCGGTTCGAGGTCCGCCACCGGCGTCAGCGCTCCCGTGCGGCCCACCTGCACGCGGATGTCGCGCACCACCGTGGTCTCCTGCCGCGCGGGATATTTGTAGGCGATGGCCCAGCGCGGGGCCTTGGCCGTGGATCCCAGCTCCTCCTGCAGCGCGGTCTCGTCCACTTTCACGACGATGCCGTCGATCTCGTAGGGCAGCTTGTCGCGCCGTGCGTCCTGCGCCTCGCAGAACGCGATCACCTTCTCGATGCCGGCCGCGCGCTGCCGCTCCGAACACACCTTGAACCCCATGGCCACCAGCGCTTCCAGCGACTGTGAGTGCCGCGCCACGGGCACCCGGCCGTTGCCGTCGAGCAGGTAGTAGGCGTAGAAATCCAGCTTGCGCGAAGCGGTGATCTTCGGGTCCAGCATGCGCACGGCGCCCGCAGCCGCGCTGCGCGCGGCCGCGAAGATCTTTCCGCCCTGCTCCTCCTGACGGCGGTTCAGCTCCTCGAAACCACGGCGCGTCATAATCACCTCGCCGCGCACTTCTATGTTCCCTGGGAGCTTCAGTTTCTTGAGCTTCGCCGCATCCAGCACCAGCGGGATCGAACGGATCGTGCGCACATTGGGAGTTACATCTTCGCCGCGCGCGCCGTCGCCGCGGGTCACGCCGCGGGCCATCTTTCCGTCCTCGTAAAGCAGCGCTAGGCTCAGCCCGTCGTATTTGTGCTCGGTGACGTATTCGATCTCTTCGCGGCCGGCCAGCTCGCGCACGCGGCGGTCGAAATCCCGCAATTCATCGAAGGAGTAGGCGTTGTCCAGGCTGATCATCGGCCGCCGGTGGGTCACCGTCTCAAACCCTTCGCGTGGCGCGCCACCCACGCGCTGCGAAGGGGAGTCGGGCGTCACCATCTCGGGATGCGCCGCCTCCAGCTCCTTCAGGCGGTTCATCAGGCGGTCAAAGGCCGCGTCGGTGATCTCCGGGTCGTCGAGCACGTAGTACAAATGCTCGTGCCGCCGCAGCTCCGCGCGCAGCTTCTCGATTTCCTTCTCGATGGATTTGCGTCCCGGCACCGATTCTCTACCTCTCGCGCGTGCGCGTATTCGTCGCGCAGCCGCAACTGGCCGCGCCCCGCGGTTGTTACACGGCATTCATCTGGGCCAGCCCGCTGCAGTTCGCGCACAGGGGCTTGCGGCGGCGTCCCCGCGCGCGGAGCCGTAGTATACAATGCGGTGCGATTCGTCCGCCGACTGCCGATGCCTGTAGAGCTCGCCTCCGATTCCGTCCGAACCCCGGGGCGTACCGGGACGCAACACGCCGCGTTGATCTTCAACCCCGCGGCCGGCGGCGGACGCCTGCGCAAACAGATTCACCATCTGGATGAAGCACAGCACATTCTTTCGCGCGCCGGCATAGAGACGACCCTGCTGACCACCGGCGAGCCCGGCGACGCCACCGATTTCGCCCGCCAGTGCGTGGCAGACGGCTACGAACTGGTGATCGCATCGGGCGGCGACGGCACCGTCAACGAAGTGGTGAACGGCCTGGCCGGCAGCAAGGTTCCCATGGCCGTTTTTCCTTCCGGAACGGCCAACGTGCTGGCGAAGGAGCTGCGCGTTCCCTGGGACGTGCGCCGCGCCGCGGAACTCGTGCCGCGTTCGCGCCCGCGCCGCATCGCGCTCGGGATGATCTCGCATCTCGACAGCGCAACGGCAGACCGCTACTTCCTGTGCCTGGGCGGCGCCGGCCCCGACGGCATTCTGGTGTATTCCGTGGACTTGAACACCAAGCTGCGCGCCGGGATTCTGGCCTACTGGATGGAAGGCATGCGCCAGTTGATTCGTTACAAGTTTCCCCATTTCCGCATCACCTCGGGCGACCGCGAGCTGATGGCGTCGCTGGTCGTTGTGGGCCGCACGCGCAGCTATGGCGGACCGTTTGAAATCACCACGGGCGCGAGCCTGTTTGAAGACAGCTTCGAAATCCTGGCGGTGACCGCGCGGAACCCATTCACCTTCGTAGGCCTGATGCCGTCGCTGTGGCTGGGACGCCTGCGGCGGCGCTCCGACGTTCACTTCTGGAAAACCGCGGCGCTCCGATGCGAGCCGGTGGCCGCCAACGGCACGGCTCCGCTGCCCGTCTACGCGCAGGTGGATGGAGAGCCTGCCGGCCGCCTGGGCGTGGAATTCCGCATCGTGCCGTCGGCGCTGACGCTGATGGTGCCGGAAAACTCCAAGCCTGGCGGAGGGTGAACCGTCGCGCGCTCGCGGCTCTCCGATGGATCTGGTAACGCATCTTCTGGCTTCCTACACGCTGGGGCGTGCCGCCCGCGCTCGCATACGCTCGCCGCAGATGGCCGTCGTCCTGCTCGCCGGGCTCGCGCCCGATTTGGACGCGCTCTGGCATCTTCCCGCGCCGCTCACTCTGATGCGCGCCTATGGCACGGCCACCCACTCGCTCGCCGGCGCCGGCGCCCTGGCAGTGGCCATCGCCGCGGGCGTGTGGGCCGTGTCGCGCAAACGCGGCCGCGTCCCACCTTCCGTTCCACCCGGGC
>DATFZR010000206.1:0-2139 GCA_035314265.1 Candidatus Acidiferrales bacterium | reverse complement strand
AGGCGCGTCAGCGCGAGCGCGAGATTCACTGCTGTAGTCGTCTTGCCCACGCCGCCCTTTCCGCTCGCTACGGCCACGAGGTTCTGCACGCCTTCAATGGGCGGCTTCTCCGGAACGCGGGCGGCCTGGGGCGGCGCGGGAGCCGCCGAGCCCACCTCAATCACCACGGTGCGCACGCCGGGCAGTTTCTCCACCGTCTGCCGCGCCTGGTTGATGATCTGTTCCCGCTGCGCGAAGCCCGTCGCCGGCAGCGTCAGCTTCAGGGAAATGGCGCCGTCGTCGGCGCGAACGTCTCCGATCCAGCCGAGCGACACGATGTCGCGGCGCGTTTGCGGGTCGGCAACGCCGCGCAGGGCGTTCAGGATCGTGTCGCGCGTAGGCGGACTGGACATGCTGGACATGGAAGACATCTCTTTTCTGCGGCGTCCTGCTTGCGAATTACGCGCCGCCTGAAGCCATCATCTTAGATTGCGCGTCGAGGTTCGGCAAGCCGGGTAGCCTGCCTGCCCTGACGCAGGAAGGGTCCGTGCAGACGCTCAACCGGCTCAAAACACGGTGCCGCCGGCAAGTTCACCAGTCCCCGCAAGTCGCCCGACGGAAAGCAACTCCTGCACGTCAGGCGGCTCGGCCGCACCAGCCTGGCCCTCTTCGACGCCCCCAATGGACCCAAAAGCCGGTCGGGCGCCACGACGGCACGCATTAAACCGGGTTGTGCGCCCGGCGCACAGGGGTCCAGAGAGGCGCGATGCCCAAGTTGAGGGGTAGAGGCTAAGGAACAGTCGGAATGCCCGCGTTGCGGCCGGCGTTTGGCAGGCTGTATTATTATAATAAGAGACAGCGGCAGGGAATGGCGATGACGATCGGACGAATCCAACTCGACCCGGCAGTGATGATGGGAAAGCCCGTGATCCGCGGAACGCGCCTCACCGTCGAGATGATCCTGCGGAAGCTTGCTGAAGGCACGACGGAAGCCGAGTTGCGCGAAGACTATCCCTATCTGGAGCCCGAGGACATTCGGGCGGCCATCGCGTTGGGCGCGGCCGAGATTCCGTAGCAACCCGCTCCCTCTTCCCGGGCGTCTGCACTGACCTCTCCCCTTTCTCGGTGAAGACAACGCAGAGGCGCCGAGTTCGCTGCCGGGACTGCGCTTTGCGCCTCGCCGCCGAAAGACGCTACAATTGTTCGCGGCATACCAGGGATTGTCTGTGCCCGCGTCGGGCGGGCGGTGATACCCCGCCACTTTTTGCCGCAGAGGCTCAACGAAAGAAATGCAGGTCGACAAGCTCATAGACAACGTAGTGGCGCGCTTCATCGGCACGAAGCACGAGCGCGACATCAAGCAGATCCAGCCGCTCGTGAGCAAAATCAGCGCCCTCGAGCCGGAGATGAGGGCGCTTTCCGACGAGCAACTGAAGGAGCGCACGGCGGCTCTGCGCGCGCAGGTGCAGGAGCGTCTGAAGGACGCCGACGTAACCGAGACCGACTACCGCAAGACGCTGGACGAAGCACTCGACGAAGTCCTGGTGCCCACCTTTGCGCTCGTGCGCGAGGCCGGGCGGCGCAAGCTGGGCCTGCGGCACTTTGACGTGCAGTTGCTCGGCGGCATCGTGCTGCATCAGGGCAAAATCGCGGAAATGAAGACGGGCGAAGGAAAGACGCTGGTCGCGACACTGCCGGCGGTCCTGAATGCGCTGGCTGGCCGCGGCGTGCACATCATCACCGTCAACGATTACCTGGCGCGCCGCGACGCGGAATGGATGAGCCCGATCTACCACGCACTGGGGCTCACCGTGGGCGTGATCGTCAACGACCTGGCCGACGGCGACCGCGAACTCTCCTACAGCGCGGACGTCACCTACGGAACGAACAACGAATACGGCTTCGACTACCTGCGCGACAACATGAAGTACGACCTGAAGGACTGCGTGCAGCGCGGCCACCAGTTCGCCATCGTGGACGAAGTGGACTCCATCCTGATTGACGAGGCGCGCACCCCGTTGATCATCTCCGGACCCGCCGAAGAGTCCACGGACAAGTACTACCGCATCGACAAGCTGATCCCCAAGCTGATCAAAGACATCGACTTCACCGTGGACGAGAAGCATCACGCCGTGACGCTCACCGAAGAGGGTGTAAGCA
>DATFZR010000205.1:0-2467 GCA_035314265.1 Candidatus Acidiferrales bacterium | reverse complement strand
GGGATGCCGCGCCCGGTGGGTCATGCCCGTGAAGTGGAATTTCGCGCCAGGGTGGATGCGCTCGCTGTAGAAGCGCGTAAATACGGCAGCGGATGCCGCGCCGTCAAAGCACTTGTCGTGAAAGAACAGCCGTATCTCTGTAGGAGCCGGAGCCATAGGCGAAACCAAGTACGATGGACGGCCATCCGGCGAATGTCAAGCGGCCCCTCGGGGGCGTCAACCTCCGTCAGGCCTCTGCGCCTAGGCCCGCAACAAATCCGCCTGCCAATCGCGCACCATTTGCTTGATTGCCTTGCGGTCTTCGATCTTCCCGTCCAGCACCTTGCGCGCCAGTTCCGGCAGCTCCGCATCGCTCGCAAAACGCAGGGCCACCAGTTGCCCGACGCTGAATTCCACCACGCGCCCGTGCAGATCGGCCGGCAGCACCCGGTCGAGCCGCAGCCGCATCTCCAGCCGGATTACCCTGTCCTGCACGGTAAGCGCAAAAGTCCGCGCGTAGAAAGCGCACAGCAGAAACGCAATCGCCAGCAGCAGCGCGAACCCCCTGTCTGGATCAAATGCCGAGACCAGCCGCACCGCTCTAAAGATCACGTTTGCCCCAAAAATCCCCAGAACTCCGATGTGAAACGCCGGAACAAACTTTGCGTGATTTTGCAGATTTTGCGTTGCCATTGTTCTTCCTCCCTCCTGATTCCTGCACGGATTCTACTCCAAGTGGCACCAGCATTCCTGTGCGCGCCGGGCCGCCCGGCCGCCAAGCCGCAAAAATCCAGCGAGACAGAGGCTCTCCTCCGCTCCCATCCCCGGCAGGAATCTTTCCCTAGTGATTCCTCCGCTCCGAAACTAGAATGGCCGCGCTCGGAGCCTTTCCGGGGCAACCGATGGCTGCCGCATCCCAAACCGCGTCAAGCTCGAACGGCTCGTGGATCTCCCAGCTCTCCTCGTCTGAGCGCAGCACACTGGTGGCTACGTTTGGCGGCTGGGCGCTCGACGGCATGGACGTGATGGTCTACAGTTTCGTGATCCCCAGCCTGATTGCCGCGTGGCACATCAGCCAGAAGCAAGCCGGCCTGCTGGGCACGGCCGCGCTGCTGCTCTCCGCCATCGGTGGCTGGCTGGCAGGCACGCTCGCCGACCGCTTCGGCCGCGCCCGCGTCCTGCAAATCACCATCCTCTGGTTCGCCTTTTTCACTTTCCTGTGCGGTTTCACGCAAACCTTTACGCAATTGCTGGTGGCGCGCGGCCTGCAGGGCCTGGGCTTTGGCGGTGAGTGGGCCGTCGGGTCGGTGCTGATGGGCGAGGCCATTCGCGCCCAGCATCGCGGCAAAGCGGTGGGCGTGGTGCAGGGTGGCTGGGCGGTCGGCTGGGCGCTCGCCGCCATCTTCTACTCCATCCTCTTCAAGGCTCTGCCTGAGCCCATCGCCTGGCGCGCCCTCTTCTGGATCGGAATCCTTCCCGCGCTGCTCGTCTTTTACATCCGCCGCCGCGTGCCGGAACCTCCGGTTTACGCGGAGACCCGCAAACGCCTGGAAACCTCCGGCGCGGGCGTGAGCCTCCTCCAGGTGTTCTCGCCGGAAATCCTTCGCGTGACGCTGCTCACCTCCGTGCTCGCACTCGGTGCGCAGGGGGGCTACTACGCGATTACTACGTGGCTGCCCACGTTTCTCAAGACGGAGCGGAAACTCTCGGTACTGAACACGACCGCCTACGTGTTCGTGGTGATCCTGGGCTCGTTCACCGGCTATATGGTGAGCGCCTACCTCACCGACCGCCTTGGCCGCAAGAAAACGCTGATCCTCTTCGCCATCTCTTCCTTTGTGGCCGTGATCGCTTACACATTTCTGCCCCTCAGCAACCCTGCGATGCTTGTCTTGGGATTCCCGCTGGGGTTTTTCTCCTCCGGGGTGTTCAGCCCCATCGGGCCGTTTTTCACGGAGTTGTTTCCCAGCCGGCTGCGCGCCACGGGGCAGGGCTTTTCCTACAATTTCGGCCGCGGCGTCGGCGCGTTATTCCCCACGCTGGTCGGATACATCAGTGGCCGCCTCCCACTGGGACAGGCCATCGCCATTTTTTCCGCCAGCGCCTACCTGATCATGATCCTGGGCACAGTTCTGCTGCCTGAAACCCGCGGCAAAGAACTCCGCGCATACGAATAGACGCGGCCGCTCCGCGTTACCCGCCAACGGTTGAGATATGAGGCTTCGTTCGGCAGCGTCCTCTTCCTCAATGGGGGAAACGGGGGAGACGCGAGGATTAGCTAGCCAGGCCAGCATAATAGTTGTTGACTGTACGTTTAGACGTAGGTAGAATGGTGTGGTCATAAGAAAGTGGAGGCCGTATGGCACTAAGCTCTGCAATCGTGTTGCTTACTCTGGCCGACGAGGCATGGGTCACCGTTGCTTTGCTCCATCGCGAAGACCCGCTCGCGGCCGATTTCTCAGTGGACGAAATTGTGCAGCGCAGGGGG
>DATFZR010000204.1:0-2149 GCA_035314265.1 Candidatus Acidiferrales bacterium | reverse complement strand
TCGCTGGTCTCCTATTGGCTGGTGCCGCGGGCGCCGCTGGGCATCGCGGGCTGGCGATGGGTGGTGTTCCTGGGCGCGCTGGCGGCCGTGGCCGTGTGGGGCATCCGCCGGTCCGTGCCGGAATCTCCGCGCTGGCTGGCGCAACAGGGCAGGCTGGAGGAAGCGGACCGAGTGGTGGCGCAGATGGAAGCGCGCATTGAAACCGGCCTCGGCCATCCCCTGCCGCAGCCGGGTGCAGCGGCGGCGGCCGAGATGGCTGGGACTGGAAATTTCTCGGAAATCTGGGCGCCCTCCTACCGGAAGCGCACGATCATGCTCGTAATCTTCAATTTCTTCCAGACCATCGGCTTTTATGGATTCGGCAACTGGGTGCCGGCGCTGATGGCGTCGAGTGGCGTGAGCACGCCGAACAGCCTGAAATATTCGGCGATTGTGGCGCTGATGTATCCCGTGGGGCCTCTGCTGTGCACGCTGATCGCGGACCGTTTCGAGCGGAAATGGCAGATTGTGGCGGCGGCGGTCGGCACGGCGACGTTTGGGCTGCTGTTTGGGCAGCGGACGGACGCGGAGTGGCTGATTTCCTTTGGACTGCTGATTACGCTGTCGAATAATCTGCTGTCTTACGCGTATCACGCGTATCAGGCGGAGCTGTATCCGACGCGCATCCGGGCGCGGGCCGTGGGGTTTGTGTATTCGTGGAGCCGGCTGTCGACTATCTTTACGAGCTTTCTGATTGCCGGGTTTCTGGATCGATTTGGGACTCGCGGGGTGCTGGCGTTCATCGCGGCGAGTATGGGGGTGGTGGTGCTTGCAATCGGGGTGCTGGGGCCGCGCACCAAGGCGCTGGCGCTTGAGGAGATCTCGCGTTAGGGAGTTAGCTTATAGTGTGTGCTCGTTGATGCGGTGAGGCGCGTTGAGAGGAATACGGGGAGGGCTGAGGTTGTGCCCCAACAGGGCGCAGCTCGCAGCGCCCCAACATTGGCGGGGCTGAAGGCCCCGCATTTTCGGTGTGAGGAGATGAATCGATTATGAGGAACCTGCGGGTTGGTGCGGTGTGCGCCATTTGTTCATTCGTCTTTCTGTTTTTGCCGGGGGCGGCGGGCGCGCAGACTATGCGGCCTGAGGCGGAGAAGAAGCTGGCCCGCGAGATCTATAAGGAGTTTGTGGAAATCCAGTCGGGCTACACGACCGGATCGACCACGCCGGTGGCGGAGGCGGCGGCCGCGCGGCTGAAGGCGGCGGGGTTCTCCGACTCCGACATCTTTGTGGGCGGCGCGAATCCCAGGAAGGCGAATCTGGTGGTGCGCTATCACGGGATAGGGGCGCGCAAGCCGATTCTGCTGCTGGCGCACACAGACGTGGTGGAGGCCAAGCGGGAAGACTGGAGCATGGATCCTTTCCAGTTGAATGAAAAGGATGGCTTCTTCTATGGCCGCGGCACGGGGGACGACAAGGCGCAGGCGGCCGTGTGGATCGCCAACCTGATTCAATACAAGAAGGAAGGCTTCCGGCCCGACCGCGACATCATCGTGGCGCTGACCGCGGACGAAGAGGGCGGCGGCCCATACAACGGCGTGGCGTGGCTGCTGCAGAACCACCGCGAATTGATTGACGCCGAGTATGCGTTGAACGAGGGCGGCTGGGGCGAGGAAGCCGGCGGCAAAAAGATTTCCAACGACGTGCAGGTGAGCGAGAAGTATGTGGTCAATTTCCGTTTCGAGGTGCGCAACAAGGGCGGCCACAGTTCCATTCCCGTGGCGGACAACGCCATCTATCACCTGGCTGGCGCTCTCCAGCGGCTATCCACCTTTGGCTTTCCATTGAAGACCAACGAGGTTACCGCGGCCTATTTTCAGAAGATGGCTGCGATAGAAACGGGGCCGGTGAAGGACGATCTCGCGCGGGCGGCGCAAGGCTCACAGGACGCGATGCAGCGCGTAGCCGCGGCGGCTCCCGCGTGGAATGCCACCCTGCGCACGACGTGCGTAGCCACCATGATCGAGGGCGGGCACGCACGGAACGCGCTGCCGCAGCTTGCGGCGGCAACGGTGAATTGCCGCGTGCTGCCGGAAGACTCGGTGGACTATGTGAAGAGCACGCTTGAAAAAGTGGTGGCCGACGATCAGGTGGCCATCACGATTCTGGGCGA
>DATFZR010000203.1:0-4692 GCA_035314265.1 Candidatus Acidiferrales bacterium | reverse complement strand
CGGTTTTCCGCCTGGTCGTAGACGAGCGAACGAGGCGATTCAAGCACTTCTTCGGTTACTTCTTGCCCGCGGTGTGCAGGCAGGCAATGCATGAAAAACGCTTCGGGAGCGGCGTGGGCCAGCAATTCGTTGTTCACCTGGTAGGAGGCGAAGATTTTGGCGCGCTCGGCAGCTTCATGCTCCTGTCCCATGCTGGCCCAGGCGTCTGTATAGACGGCTTGCGCGCCGTCAACGGCCTCGATGGGGTCCGCGAGAACTTCAATTTTTGCGCGCGTCTCCCGCGCGGCCTGGCGCGCCTCCGTGACGATGGCGGGGTCCGGACGATACCCCGCAGGCGTGGCTACGCGCAGGTGAACGCCCAGCCGGCCCGCGGCCAGCATGAGCGAATGGCATACGTTGTTGCCGTCGCCGACGTAAGCCAGCTTCAGCCCGCGCAGGCCGCCCAGCCGCTCTTCTAGCGTGAAGAAATCCGCCAGGATCTGGCAGGGATGATAGCGGTCGCTGAGACCGTTGATCACGGGAATCGAGGTGTTGGCGGCGAGCTCTTCCACGGTGCTCTGTGCGAAGGTGCGCGCGGCGATCACGTGCACCCAGCGCTCGAGATTGCGCGCTATGTCGCGGACGTTTTCCCGTTCTCCGATGCGCGCGCCGCTGAAATCGAGGAACACGGAGCCGCCGCCCAGGCTTTGCATGCCGATCTCGAACGAGACGCGCGTGCGGAGCGAAGGCTTCTCAAAGAGCAGCGCCAGGAACTTTCTGCTGAGGGCGCCGCGAAAACGTTCGGGGTGGGCCTTTACTTCTCCCGAGAGGCGCAGCATCTCGTGGAGCTGCGCGGCGGAGAGTTCCGACCCGGTGATCAGGTCGCGGGTGGTGACAGCGGGTACGGCGAGAACAGCCATGATTGGTTTCAGCCTTTCTCTAGGCATCCTGCAGCGCGTAGTGCGCCGCAGGAGCGTGTAGGGAATCCGTGTGCGTCGCCGCCGAAAACGCGCGCGGCGCCTGGGAAACCGCTTTGGGCCGCGGCTTCGGAGCTGTTTTTCCGAGCGCGGTTTCCATTCGTTCCAGAAACTCCGCCACCTGGCGGGACCCGATGAGGAAAGAGGGCAGCAGCCGCAGCGTGCGCTCGTGGGCGCAATTGATCAGCAGGCGTGCTGCAAGCGCCTGCTCGACGCACGGCCCGCCGTCGAAATCGAGCTCCATGCCCAGCATCAAGCCTTCACCGCGGATCTGCCGGACCGATTCGAACCGCAGGGCCAGCTCGGCGAGCCCGATGCAGATGTCTTCGCCGCGGGCACGAACGTTCTCCATCAGCTTCTGCTCTTCAATCGTGGAGAGCACTTCGAGAGCCACGGCGCATACCAGCGGGCCGCCCCCGAATGTCGTGCCGTGTACTCCGGGAGTGAAGGCCTGGGCGAACTCCTCGCGGGCCAGAAAGGCCCCGAGCGGAAGGCCCGCCGCGATGGGTTTGGCCACCGCGACGATATCCGGCAGCGATTCGCGCGTCGTGGCGAACTTCTGGTAGGCAAAAGGACGCCCCGTGCGGCCGAGGCCACACTGGATTTCGTCTGCGATCAGCGCGGCGCCGTGCTGCGTGGCCAGTTTTCGCGCCAGGCCATAGAAGCCTTCACTTACCGGATGGATGCCGCCTTCGCCCTGGATCGTTTCCATTACGATGGCGCACACCGAGCTGTCGAATTTTGCGGCGAGGTCGTCCAGATCGTTGAAGCGGACAAACTCCACGCCGGGCACCAGCGGCTCAAACGGCTCGCGATACTTGGCTGTGGCCGTGATGGAAACCGCGCCAAACGTCCGTCCGTGGAAGGAATTTTCGAGCGCCAGGAATTTAGTGGGGGGGTGCCCGGCCGCTCCCGCGGCCTTCCGCGCGTGAATCCGCGCAAGCTTCATCGCTCCTTCGATCGCTTCCGTGCCGCTGTTCGTAAAGAACACGCGGTCGAGCCCCGACCAATTGGCCAGCTTCGCGGCCAGCGGGCCCTGGTACGGATTGTGATAGAGGTTGGAGATATGGATGGCCCGCGCCGCCTCGTGGCGTATGGCCGCCACCACCCGCGGGTGCGCGTGGCCCAATGCGTTTACGGCGATGCCGCCGAGAAAGTCGAGATAGGCGCGCCCGCGATGGTCGTAGAGGTAGCAGCCTTTTCCGTGGGTGAAGACCACGGGCGGACGCTTGTACGTATTCATCAGGTGGCGCTCTTCGGCGCGGATCGCCGCGGAGGCCGCCCCGTTCGAAGCCCTTTTCGTTTTCGCCGAAACCTTCTTCACGCGTTTCCTCCCGCGGCAAACCGCGCGGCAATGGGCTCCGGAGCCGCCGTCGCGCCGTTCAGGATGCGCGTGCCGCAGGCCGCCCCGTCCATGGCGGCCAGCAGAGAGCCCGGCGCCTCGCCGCCAACCACGCGCACTTCCGATACGCCGCCTTCCATGGCGCGGCGGCAGGCCTCGAGTTTCAGCACCATTCCGCCGGTTACGCGGTGCGACCGGATCATTTCTTCCACATCGTCCAAGTGGACTTCGGGCAGCACAGCGGCGCCGTCCAGCACGCCTTCCACGTCCGTCAGGTAGATGAGCGTGTCCGCGCCTACAAACTCGGCGCAGGCCGCGGCCATGTGGTCCGCGTTGACGTTAAAGAGCTCGCCATCCTCCCCGGCGCCCAGGCAGGCCGCCACCGGCACGATGCCTTCGCGCCACAGCGATTCGAGGAAGCCGACGTTGACGCCGGTGATGTATCCGACGTAGCCGAGATCGGCGGCCGCTCCGTCGAGCGTCATGCGTTCGGCCTGAAAGCACAGCGCATCGGCGGCGCAAACGCCCACGGCGGGACGGCCTGCGGAAGAAATGGCCGCGGAAACGCGTTTGTTGAGCAGCCCGGCAAACACCATAACGGCGGCGTCGCGCGTCTCCTGGTCTGTGATGCGCAGCCCGGCGAAGAAACGGCTTTCGACGCCCATCTTGGCCAGCGTCGCGGTGAAGATCCGGCCGCCGCCATGGATCACCAGCACTTCGTGCCGCCCGGCAAGCTCCGCGATTTGTGGAGCGATGGAACGGACGGTGCTCTCGTTCTCCAGCAACGCGCCCGCAAGTTTCACGACGATTCTCATAGCAATCCTTCGGTCTCCTCGAACCCGGTCATCCAGTTGAAATTCTGCACAGCCTGTCCCGCGGCGCCTTTTCCCAGATTGTCCAGGCAAGACACCACCATCAGCCGCCGTCCGGAAGGATCCAGCGCGAAGCCGACGTCGCAGAAGTTCGTGTGCGCCACGTGCTGCAGCTCCGGCAGTTGCCCGGCCGGCCACACGCGCACCATCTTGCGTCCCGCGTAATACTTCCGGTACACCGCCTCGATATCCGCGGCGGCGGCCGGCGCGTCGAGCCAGGCGTACAGCGTGGCCAGGATGCCGCGGCTCAGCGGCAGCAGGTGCGTCGAAAACATCACGTCGGCCGCGCCGAGTCCCGTGTGTTCCAGCACCTCCGGCGTGTGCTGGTGGGAGAAGAGTTTGTAGGCGCGGAAATTCTCGTTCACTTCGCAGAAGTGCGTGTCGCGGCGCGGGTCTTTTCCGGCGCCGGTTGTGCCGGATTTGCAGTCGCACACGATGCCGCGGCCGCGCGCCACCAGGCCCGAGTCGAGAAGGGGACGCAGGCCCAGGATCACCGCCGTCGGATAGCATCCGGGATTGGCGACGAGTTGCGCGTCCTTTACCTTCGCGCTGTAAAGCTCCGGCAGGCCGTAGACGGCCTTGCGCAGCAACTCCGGCGCGGGAGGCTCGAGCCCGTACCACTCGGCCAGCGTTTCGCCGCCGCTGAAGCGAAATGCTCCGCTCAGGTCCACCACGCGCATTCCCGCCTTCAAAAGCGACGGCACGGTTTCGATTGAGGCGGCGTGCGGCGTGGCCAGGAAGGCTACCTGGGCGCCCTGCGAAGCAACCGCCTCCGGTGAAAATTGCCGGACGGGCGCATCGCCCCAGCCGCGCAGCGCGGGAAACACTTCGGCGAGGCACTTCGCGCCGTTCGTCTCGCGCATGTAGAAGGTGGGGCGGCCGGCGCCGGGATGGCGCAGCAGCAGGCGGGCCAGTTCGTAGCCCGCGTAACCCGTGGCGCCGACGACGGCGATTTCCACGTGCTGGTTTGTTGTCTGGCTCATTGCAGCATATCCGCCAGGCGCTTTTGCGCGGCGAGGCGCTGGCGCGTGGAGCCGCTGATCACGAGGATGGTGTCGTCTCCCGCCACGGTCCCCACAATTTCCGGCCAGCCCTCCGCGTCGAGGGCCGCGCCCAGGGACTGCGCTCCCCCCGGCGGCGTCTTGATCACCAGCAGGTTCTGCGCGGGGCGCAACTCGCGAATGCCCTCGCGGGCCATGCGGGGCAATTTGGGAGCGGGCGGCGCGGCCTGATCGGCCAGCGTCTGGTAGCCGCGATCCGTTTTCACGAGCTTCAACTCGTGCACGTCGCGGGAGACGGTGGCCTGCGTGACGCGCATCCCTTCGGTGCGCAGGCGGCGGCACAGGTCGCCCTGATTCTCGATGGCTTCGTGGGCCACGAGCTTCAGGATCTGTCCCTGCCGGAGTGTCTTCTGCTTGTTCACACCATCTCCATCTTATGCAGTCCACTGTATAAAGATGCGTCTCCTGGTGTCAAGGGTTTTCTGCGCGCCGCGGCTCCCTGTGCGACAACAGTCGCCTTC
>DATFZR010000202.1:0-3366 GCA_035314265.1 Candidatus Acidiferrales bacterium | reverse complement strand
GTGTGGCGCGTTGGACATGGGATATACGGAGTTTAACACACGGGCGGGGGGTGGGGCTGGATGGGCGAGAAAGAGAAAATGGGAGAAAGGCAACACGGCGAGCACGGAGACAAGGAGAGCACGGAGGAAGAGAGGCGGAATTAGTGCTTGGGGTGCAACAGATTGTGGATTTAGGGGTTTGCTTCGCGTTTGGGGCGTGTGCTAGGTTTGGGACAGGTCCTGGGAACTGAGGGAGGACATTGACACCACTTCTGGGCATTCTGCTGGTTGGCCAGCTTGGCCCTCTGATCGAGCAAACGGGCTGGGTGGCGCGAGTCGTTCTACTTCTTCTGTTTACATTCTCGCTCGTATCCTGGGCGGTGATTTTTCAGAAGGCGAATCTTTTCTCGATGCTGAACCGGCATACGGAGAGATTCCTTACCGAGTTCCGCAGCCGTAAAAAACTGAATGACCCGAAGCCGATGACGGCCTCTGCATCGCCGCTGGTGGCGGTGTACAGCGCCGGGGTGCGCGAGGTGGAGAGCCAACTGGCGGACGCGAGTCCACAGGGGGCGCGGATCCGCAGCCAGAACGCGGTACTGGCGTCCATGCAGGGGGCGGCGCAGGGCGAGGTAAGGAAACTCGAGAAGTGGATGCCGTGGCTGGCGACGACGGGATCGGTGGCGCCGTTTATCGGCCTGTTTGGGACGGTGTGGGGAATCATTGACGCGTTTTCGGGATTGGGCGAGGCGGGAGCGGCGAGCCTGCGCGCCGTGGCGCCGGGAATTGCGGAAGCGCTGATCACGACCGCGGCGGGATTGTTTGCGGCGATCCCCGCGGTGATTGCCTACAATTACTTCTTGCACAGCATCAAAAACCTGGGGGCGCAGATGGATACGTTTACGAATGAGTTTTTGGCGCTGGTGGAGAAGACGTACGGATGACGAGGGGGACGGAGATAACGAGCCGCCGCACTCGATAGAATGCGGCACGAGGGATCGATAGATGCCACAGATGGGACGGCAGACGGGGACTTCGCTTTCGGACATCAACATCGTTCCGTTTGTGGACGTGGTGCTGGTGCTGCTGGTGATCTTTTTGATCACGGCGCCGATTTTGCAGTCGGGGATTGAAGTGGATTTGCCGAAGACGCGGACGGTGAAGGAGATTACGGAAGAGCGTCTGGTGATTACGATCGACCGGGCGCAACTGGTGTACCTGGGGAACGATCCGGTGAACATCCACGACCTGGGCGCCGCGGTAAAGGCGAAGGCGCCGGATTATGCGAAGCGCGCTGTATTTGTGCGCTGCGACGCGTCTGTGCCGTTTGCAAGCTTTGCGGCGGTGGTGGACGCGATGCGCGTGGCGGGGATACAGAACATCAGCGTGGTGACGGAACCGATTTCGAAGCGGGCGGCGGGCGGCGGGAAATAGCAGGGGGTTGAACGACGGTGAATGTGAGGAGCGGAAGCCCGGAACCGAAGCTGGGAGGGCCGCTGGCCATCTCCGTGGGAATGCATACGGCGCTGGCGGGGCTCTTCGTGTTTTCTGCGTTTTTTGCGCCGCAAGGCGCGGCGTGGACGGGATCCGGAGGAAGCGCGGTGAGCATTGGAGTGGTGGGCTCGCTGCCGGGTATTCCACTTCCCCGCCCCGCGGTGATGAGCAACAGCCGCGTGGCCGACCCGACGGGCGGACTTTATGAAAGCGAGAAGCCGGCGCCGAAGAAGGACGAGACAGACGCGGCGAAGCTGACGGAGTTTGAGAAGGAGAAGAAACTTCCGCCGAGCAAGCCCTCGAAGCTGTTGAAGGACGATTCCGTGCCGCCCCCGAACGCGATTCCATATGGCGAGAAGGGCGCGCCTTCCCTGCCCTACACGCAGTTCACCACCGGGTCCGGCAGCCAGGGCGGGATCAGCGTGGGCTTGCCATCGAGCGGAGGAGATTTTGGCACGCGATTTTCGTGGTACGTGGAGGCGGTGCAGCGGCGCATCAGCGGCAACTGGCTGCAGTCTACCGTGGATCCTTCGATACGGTTCGCGCCGCGGGTGGTGGTGCAGTTCCAGATTTTCCGCGACGGGACGGTGCGGAATATGCAAGTGACGCAATCGAGTGGAAACGCTTCAGTGGACCGGTCGGCGCTGCGGGCGGTGCAGGATTCGGTGCCGTTCCAGGGATTGCCGGGGGATTATTCTGGGTCGTATGTGGCGGTGGAGTTCTGGTTTGAGTTTCATCGGTAGGGATTGAGAAGAAGGAAGAGAGAATACGGAAAGTTCTTAACACGGAGTTCACGGAGGGACGGAGATCGCGGAGGACGGAGGAGGAAGACAGAAGATTGAGCGTGATGTGGCGGTGACAGTGTGGGTGTGCGGCAGGGGGATATGAAACTTTCTTCAGATCCAGGGAAACACTTTTTTGGGTTGGCGGCCGTTATTGCCTGCTGCCTCGTGGTTATTGGGACGCCGGCGTATTCGGCGAGGGCCGGCAAGGCGGCTGTGCCGCAGGATTGGTTCCGGACGGGGACCGGGCTGGGCGTGGAGAAGGCGCGGGTGGCGGTGGCGGATTTTGCTACCGGAAATACGGGAGCGGAACCGCTGGCACAGCTTTTTACGGATACGGTGCGGGCGGATCTGGGGTACAGCGGAATTCTGGAACTGGTGAGCAAGAGTTTTCTGCCGCTGGCGGCGCCGGGAAATCCGGGCGCGCTGAACGCGGCGCAGTCGACGGCGGCGCCGGCCAACGCGCAATTTGTGGCCTACGGAACGTTGACGGCCACGGGCAACACGCTGACGGTGGACGGATGGCTGAACGATGTGCGGAATCCGAGCGCGCCTCCGGCCATCGCGAAGCGGTATCCGGGCGCGGTGACCACGGACGACGTGCGGCGCTTGGCGCACCAGTTTGCGGACGAAATCGTGTCGCGGCTTTCGGGCGGGGTGCCGGGGATCGCCGGGACGCGCATCGCGTTTGTTTCCGACCGCACGGGAAACAAGGAAATCTGGGTGATGGACTACGACGGGCAGAACCAGACGCAACTGACGAACCAGCGGACGATTGCGGTGACGCCGCGGTGGTCTCCTGACGCGTCGCGGATCGCTTACACATGCTTTGGGGAACCGAAGGGGCCGCCGACGGCGCAGATCTGCATGTACTCGATGGAACTGGGGCGGAAGATCGCGTTCGCGCACCTTGCGGGGACGAACGCTTCGCCATCGTGGTCGCCGGACGGGACGAAGCTGATGTTCATGTCCAGCGCGGCCGGGCCGCCGAACATCTACATGGCGGACTCCACGGGAGGAAACCTGAAGCGGCTGACGGCTTCCGCGGGACCCGACGCGCAGCCGGTATGGAATCCGAAGACGGGCCAGCGGGTTGCGTTTGTGAGCGGGC
>DATFZR010000201.1:0-3645 GCA_035314265.1 Candidatus Acidiferrales bacterium | reverse complement strand
CTCGACTATCACTACGACCACTCCCCGCGCGACGTGCAGCACCGCATCTTCCGCGAGCAGCTCACCATCGCCCGCCGCGTCCGCCTGCCCATCATCATCCACTGCCGCGAAGCCTGGCCCGATTGCCTCGCGATCCTCGAGGAAGACTGGGCCAGTTCCGGCCTGGGTGGCATTTTCCACTGCTTCAGCGGCACGTGGGACGAAGCCCGCCGCGGCCTGGATATGGGTTTCCGCATCTCCTTCGCCGGAAACCTCACCTACCCGAAGTCCCAGCCCTTGCGCGACGTTGCCGCCGAGGTGCCGCTCGATTCGCTGCTCATCGAGACCGACTCCCCGTTCCTGGCGCCCCAGGGCCTGCGGGGCAAGCGCAACGAGCCCGCCAACGTCCAGGCGGTGGCACGAACGCTGGCCACTGTGAGACACTTACCCGAAGACGAGGTGGCTCAGCGGACCTCAGCGAATTTCCGCGCCCTCTTCCGGCTCAGGGCGCCGGCTGGGATTGAGAGAGAGTCCGCTGCAAAGAACTTCGGAGGCTGAAATCCCTCTCCTGACCGCACGTGAGATTTTTGATCTGGTAAGGGACGACCTTGTTCGCGTCGAGCAGGAAATCTCCACCCAGAACGCGGAAGCCATTCCCGCCGTTGCCGAGGTCGGCTCCTACGTGATCCAGGGGGGAGGGAAGCGCCTGCGGCCCGCGCTCCTGCTGATCTCCGCGGGCATGTGCGGCTACCGGGGAAACAGCACCATCCGCTTGGGCGCCGTGATGGAGATGATCCACACGGCCACCCTGATCCACGACGATGTAATTGACGAGACGAACCTGCGCCGCGGCCGTCCCTCCGCCAACTCCCGCTGGGGGAATCACAGGAGCGTGCTCGCCGGCGACTGGCTGTACATGCAGTCCTTCCAACTGGCCTTGCGCGAGCGCAACTTCCGCATCCTCGACGTGTTGATCGAACTCACGCAGAACATGGTGGAGGGCGAGCTGCTTCAGCTCGATCTGATCGGGCGCATGGACGTCACCGACCGCCAGGCCATGGAGCTCTCTTATCGCAAGACGGCCTGCCTGTTCAGCGGTTGCGCGCAGTTGGGCGCCGTGCTCGCCTCGCAGGACCCGGAGACGGAGCAGGCCATGGCCGATTACGGACGTTTCGTGGGCCTCGCCTTCCAGTTGGTTGACGATCTGCTGGATTTCACTTCCGACCCTCAGAAAATCGGGAAGCCCGTGCTGAACGATCTGAAAGAAGGCAAGGTTACCCTGCCTCTGATTTACGCAATGGCCGAGGCCCAGCAACGGGAACGCGATCTGGTGGCCGCCGTCCTCTCCGAACGCAGCCTTCCCGCCGAGCGTGCGGAACAAATCCTCGATCTTGTCCGCCGCAGCGGCGCGATTGAGCGCTCCCGTTCGCTCGCGCAGGATTACGCCGCCCAGGCCAAAGCCAGCATGCCCGCCCTTCCAGACAGCGATTTCCGCCGGGCTCTGATGGCAGTCCCCGACTTTCTCCTCGACCGCGAGAACTAGGCCGGAAGTCTGCAGCGCCTCTCACACTGTCATTCCGAGCCCGCGGGTAGTGGGCAAGGGACCTGTTGTTCCCCTCAGTAATGAAACCTGTACCGCACCTGCACGAAAATCTCCCGGGGGTTCAGAAAGTGCGTGCCGCCAAACGTAAAGCTGTTGTCCAGCAGCAACCTGCGGTTCGCCACATTGACTCCCTGCACGGAAACAGAAAACTTCTCCCCAAAGTTTTTCCCCAGGGTCAGGTCAAACGTCGTGTGCGGCTCCAGGTGATCCGGCCCCGGAGGCGCGTCTCCATTCGTGAAGCCGGAAGCGTAGTAGACGTCCGTGGAAGCGTACGTATTCCAGGGCAGGCTCCAGTTGCCGCCCATATGCAGCGTGTTTCTCTGATCGTGGTCCAGAAGAAAGTATCCACTGCCCGCGTCCGGCGTAATCAGCCCTCCCGTAAGCCCGCCGAAGCCGAGCGCGAGCTGGTTCGAATACGTCACGTAGAGCTGCCCGCGCCCGCGAATGCGCGGCGAGCGCAGCGTCAGCTCCCACGCATTGATTCGCGCGCCCTGAACGTTGACCGGAAAGAAGATGTCTGAATTGTTCAGATTGCTGTGGTCAAAGTAGTTGCTGGCCCGTGTCAGGAATGTATCCGCGTCCAGCACCCAGCCGCGGAAGGGGATCGTCACGCCGAACTGGTGCTCTTCGTCGCGCTCACCCTTTACCGGCAGGTACGCGAGCTGCTGCACGTTGGTGATGAAGTCCAGCAGCGGCCCGGAAAGTGTGGCCAGCGGCGGCGGCTGGTAAAAATGCCCGTAGAACGCGCGGAAAACCCAGTTCAGTTTGGGAATGCGCAGAGAAGCGCCCACGCGGGGATTCGTCGCGTTCTCCACCACTCCGCCGGAGAAGTGCGTCTGCCGGAATCCTGCGCTCAGCATCAGCCATGAGGTCACGTTGAGCTGATCGTCGGCGTACGCGGCGAGGAGTCCGCCGTTGGGATGCACGCTCGCGGCGATGGGAGCCACGCCACTTCCGTCGTTTGTCAGCAGGCCGAAGAAATCACTGTCCTGCTGCGCAAAACCATAAATACCCGCGCGCAGATTGTTCTGCTTCTTCACCCAGGAGGCCGTGGCCTGGCCGCCTTCATAATTTGACGCGCGGTTTTCCGTTGTCGAGCTGGGAAAATCGAGCGGGCTGCTTCCATAGTTTGCGCTGTTGAAGTGGTAGAACGGCGCGACCGTGAACACCAGGCCGGGACCCTGCGTGTGCACCCAGGAAACCGTCGCGAACCCGTCCTTCTCCACATTGAAATCGGCCAGAAATTCGCCCGGCGAGTTGTTCGGGTCATTCTGGTCGAAGGGCACCTGGTAGTAATCGCGCCGCACCTGGCCTACCACGCGCAACTGGTTCTGCGGGTCCACGTTCAAAATCATGGAGGTGAATCCCCCCACGCCGTTCGCCGCATCGTGGATCACCGCGGACGTGGGCGTCTCGAGCCCCAGGTTGCTGCGGTTCCCGCTCACGCTGGCGTAGTACGCGAACCGGCTGGTGTGGTCGCCAAAACTGAGCTGGTCGTCGGTCTGGTAAAAGTTCCCGGCTGTAAGCGTCAGTTCCGCCTGGCGGTTGCTTTCGAATCCCGTGCGTGGCGTAACGTCGAAGATGCCGTACGTGCGGTCGCCGTAGTCCGCCTGATAGCTCCCCCGCTGCATTTCGATGCTGTCGATGTCCCGCGGCGCGATTTGCGGGCCCAGGTTGCTGGCAATGTTCGTGTTGGGAATCGCCACGCCGTCTATCAGCCAGCTCACCTGGTGGCCGCCCCGCACGTGCAACTGGTCGTGCGTGAGATACGCGCCCGGCACGTAGTTCGTGATCACGGCCACGCTATTCGCCCGTGCGCCTCCCGGCGTGTCGTTAATTTCTTCGCGGTTCAGAATCGTGGTCGGCGTCACAGACTCGCCCTGTGCCGGCGCCGCTTCCGCCTTCACCGTGATGGACTCGCTTTGCGCCGCCACTTGCAACTGGAAATGCAGAACCGGCGCGGTCCCCGAGAGCACGGTCACCGCGCGCACCTCGGTCGTAAAGGACTTTCGGGAAACCTCGACGCTGTATTGTCCCAGCGGCACAGCGTCGAAGTGAAACTC
>DATFZR010000200.1:0-3980 GCA_035314265.1 Candidatus Acidiferrales bacterium | reverse complement strand
ACCAGCAAGCCTTCGCTGAGCTGGTTCGCCGGCATCGTGCTCCCGTGTTTCGCCTCGCGGTTTCGATTCTGGGCCGGGAGTTCATTCCGGAAGCGGAAGACGTAGCCCAAGAGGTGTTTCTGAAGGTTCACCACGCGATCGCGTCGTTTCGCGGCGAGGCCGAATTCAGCTCCTGGATCTACCGGATCACGTTCAACCAAGCGGTGAACTTGAAGGCGCGGGTCCGCTTCCGAAGCCCGCACCTGGACGAGACGGTTCTTCATCACGCGGCGGCTCCGGAGCCTGGACCGGACCGGCAGGTTGAAACGGCGCAGCGCGATCGAGCCCTTGCAGAATGCATTCAAACGCTCCCCGAGGTGTACCAATCGGCACTGCGGCTTTACTACTGGCTGGACGCAGGAGTTGGCGAGGTGGCGGAGCTGCTTGGGGTTCCCGAGAATACCGCAAAATCGTATCTGCATCGCGCGCGCCAGCTTCTCCATGGCATGCTGAAAGAGAAAGGATACTCCTGTGACTGAGATGGAGCCTCGCGAAGCGGGAATCGATCGTTTGCTGCGGCGTTCCTTGGCCGCGCCTCTCCCGAGCCTGCCGCCGGATTTCGACCAGCGCCTGATGCGCGAACTGATGCGCGAGTTGCGCCGGGGTTCGCAGGTGCGCGACCGATACGGCCGGATTCTGTTCACCGGCTACGGTCTAACGTCGGTCGTGACCTGTGCGGTGGTGATGCGTGGCCAGGGGCTCGACTGGGGGGCTATTTCGGTAATGATCCTTGGGCCACTCGTTTTGGTCGCTGCCGCGGGCTGGGCGCGGCAGTCCCGCAATCGCCGTTTCCGGCCAGGCGGCCAGCAAGCCGCTTAGAGGCTGGCGTTCACGCTGGCGGCCGCCGCAACCCTGGCCGGGTACCTGCCCGCGCAGCCGGCTATGCGCGTGGACCCGCTGGTCGCCCTCCGCCACGAATAAAGCCGTCACGCCTGGTTTTGCGCCCGCCGTCTGTGCCACCGAATCACGGTCGCTTGCGAAGGGTTGAGGTTGCAGTCCCCCGCATCGGCCAGTAACATGCGTCCCCATCCGAGTGTTCGAAACGGCAAAAAGCGTTCTGCTGATTCTATCGGCGCTCTTCCCGATTGTGGACCCGATGGGCGGGAGTCCCATCTTCCTGGCGCTCACCAAGGACTACTCGGCACTCGAACGCCGGGCGCTCGCCTGGCGGATCGCGATCAATAGCTTTTTTCTTCTAATGGGCTCCTATCTGGTAGGCACGCACGTGCTGTCATTTTTCGGCATTTCCATCCCAGTGGTGCAAGTGGGCGGCGGCCTGCTGGTGGCGTCCACGGGATGGGCCATGCTCAGCCGTCCGTATGAGGATGATGGGGAGCGGGTGCAAACGCACCAGCAGATGAAGTCGAAGGACCCCATGCGGCACGCGTTCTACCCGCTCACCTTGCCGCTTACGGTGGGCCCGGGTTCAATTTCTGTGGCCATCACGCTGGGCGCAAATAACCCGCACCCGCACGGCATCCATGCCCTGGCCTTCCTCGCGGCGCTCATCGGTTCGGTGCTGATCGCGGTGAGCATCTTCCTCTGCTATGGATTCGCGGCCGGCCTGGCGCGGGTGCTGGGGCCGACGGGGATGACGGTGATCATGCAGCTTTCGTCATTCTTGCTGGTGTGTATTGGCGTGCAGATCTTCTGGAACGGGGCGAGCGCGCTGCTCGCATCCGTACTCAACGCCGCGCATTGAAGAAAGGCCGCGCGGGCTCGCGATTTCCGTTGCCAAGCAGAATCCCAAGGGCTTGGCCCCGCGGCTCAGTGCGGCGCGGCAGCGCCAGTGGACTTCTTACGCCTTCGTCCACATGCGCAGGCCACCCTTGATGGCGTTGGAATTGTCGCCCATGCGGCACTTCTTCGGCATGGACTTCAGCTTCTTCGCGTTGCCGCCGCCCAGCACCACATAGTCCGCATCCACGGCATCGGCGAAGTGCTTCACGATGCGGTGCACGTGCTTCTCCCACTTTTTGCGGCCCATTTGCTCGAGGCCGCGAAGGCCAACGTAGTTTTCAAACGTTTTGCCTTTGCGATAGGGCAGGTGCGCCAGTTCGAGGGGCGCAAGCACGCCGCCGGAAACGATCGCCGAGCCAAGCCCCGTACCCAGTCCGAGAAAGAGCATGCGCCCGCCCTCGTAGCTGCCCAGGGCCTGCATCGCCGCATCGTTGATCAGTTTCACGGGACGGCCGAACGCCTTCTTGAAATCGAAGCCCATCCAGCCAGGGCCCAGGTTGCGCGGCTCATGCATGGGGTGATTGTCCGCAACCATTCCGGGATAGCCGATAGACACGGCCTGATAGTCCCAGCCTTTGACGGCTTTTTTCACTTCGGCCACCATGCGCGCGGCCGTCATTTCCGTTCCAGACGGAATCTTCACGGGTTCGGGATGCCCCGTCGCGGCCACCTTCACGTTGGTGCCGCCGATGTCGAGCACCAGCACGTTCTTCACGGATTTCGCTGCAGCGTTTTGTTTCACGGTGTTTGTCCTTCGTCTGGCCCTGGTCCGGGAAAAATCGGAAGCCGGGCCGACCGGTTCACTGGGCGCAGGGGCCGTCTACCTGTACTGTCGTAGCCCCCATCGGGGCAAGAGCATATCAAGAACGCAGGCGGGAACACAGGGCCGCGCGCGAACCGGGTACCCTGCAATGAAACGGCCCACCGGACCGCGGGCGCCCCGGCCGGGGCCGCACGGAGTCATAACTCTTCCCCGGTCCAGTTACTTAGTCCGACTACATCCCCTACTGCATTCTCGATTCCTGCCGATACAAAAGATAAGCGCAGCGCTGGGCCGTGGCGGAGGGGCACGCCAACTAGGACGAGGAGGACATGCTTCGACTGGAAAAGCGTTCGTCATTGCTTCGTCCGCCAGGCACAGGCGCCGTCGCACGCATGAACGCCGTAGCTCGCCCTTGCCGCGCGGCTTGTGCAATGGGCCTGGCTCTCGTCCTTCTGGCAGCGTTGCCAGTCGCTACTGAACCTTCCGCGGCATTTCGAGCCGGATACCACCTTCCGGTTTGTGAGCGCGCTGCCGGCGCAGGCCGTGAACGCCTATGAGACGGCGGATCTGCGCCTCGGGTGGAAGTTTGCCGAGCGCATGGAGTGCTCCGTGGTGGGCCAGAACCTGTTGCAGCCTTTTCATCCGGAGTTCGGCGGAAATCCCGGGCCGCTCGTGGGGATCAAGAGAGGCGCGTACGCCAAGCTGGTGTGGAGAAGGTAAGTGATGGCGGGCTCGATGCCGGTTGCACAGCACGGAAGGCGGCCTGCCGTACGGCGGGGAATCTGGCGCGCCGCGATTGGGGCCATCACCGCGCTCGTTTCCGTTCCCGTGGGATTTCCGTCTCCGGTTGACGCCCAGCAGCCGCGGCCCAGCGAGTACCAGGTGAAAGCCGTGTATCTGTACAACTTCAGCAGATTTGTGGGCTGGCCGGCACAGGCGCCGCCGCCGCAGGGCAATTCATTTTCCATCTGCGTGCTCGGCAAGGATCCCTTTGGCGAGGTTCTGGATGCCACGCTCGCCGGAGAAAACATCGCCGGCAAAAGCGTGGTGGCGCGGCGCGTGGCCCAGCCGCAGGAGGCCACGGGCTGCCGCGTGGTCTACATCTCCGCATCGGAGGAAGGGCGGCTGAAAGACATCCTCACCGTGCTGGACAAATGCAGCGCCCTCACCGTGAGCGATATTCCCCGGTTCTCCCAGCGCGGGGGAATGATCCAGTTTGTTCTGCAGGGAGACCGCGTGAGGTTTGAAGTAAACCTCGCGAGCACGTCGGAGGCGGGGCTGACGCTCAGCTCAGACCTGCTGAAAGTCGCGGTGGCCGTCAGGCGAGCAGGACAACCGGGAGAAGCGAAATGAGCGCCACGTCCCAGGTGCCTCTTTCCACCAAGCTCACGCGGATGAATCTGCTGGTCAGCGGGACGGCGCTGCTGATGGCCTGCGC
>DATFZR010000199.1:0-13570 GCA_035314265.1 Candidatus Acidiferrales bacterium | reverse complement strand
TTTTCCGCAACGGTCAGCGAATCAAAAAGCGCGCCGGACTGGAAGACCATGGCTACGCGGCGGCGCACGGCGGCGAGCTGCTCTTCCTTCCAGCCGGTGATGTCCTGGCCGGCCACGAGCACCTGGCCTTCGTCGGGCTGGAGGAAGCCCAGAATGTGTTTCAGGGTGACGGATTTTCCTACGCCGCTGCGGCCCAGGATCACGCACGTCTCGCCCGGGTTGACGTAGAAGCTCACGTCGTCGAGGACGACGCGGTCGTCGAAGGCCTTGGTTACGTGCCGGAATTCGAAGAAGTGGTCAGGCATGGTTTAGAGCTTGGCGCGGTTGCATTTCGTGGCCAGCGAGTTTTCGTTAGTGATGCTCATTCGGCCTGCGGCGCACAGCCAGAAATGGCTGTGCCACTCACGTCTCCAGGTCCGCGCGCGCCTTTTCGTAATCTTCCGGCGTGTTGAGATTCTGGAAGAGAACGCCGCGCGGGTCAAACGGCCTTACGTCGCGGGTGACTACGCGCTCGACTGGCAGCGCCTCGAGCGCGCGCGTGACTTTGCGCACGCCACGGGCAATCTCCGCGCGGATGGCAGGCGCCGCGTCGCGATGATATACGGCGCACAACGGCTCCAGCCAGTCTTCGCTCTCGGGCAGAAGCACCTGCGCGGGGGAGGCCTGGGCGCGGCTGATCAAATAGCGCAGCCAATCTTCGGTGAGATAAGGCATATCGCAGGCGATCACCAGATTCCATGCGGCGTCGGTCCTGTCGAGCGCGGTGAGGATGCCCACCAGCGGCCCGCTGTCGGGCTGTTCGTCCTCGATGCACGGAAACCCAAACCGCTCGAAGCTTTCCGGGCGGCCGACGACGGTGACGCTGGAGCAAAGCGGCTGGAGCAGGCGGGCGGCGCGGACCAGAAGCGGAGTCCCGTTGATTTCCAGCAGGGCCTTTTCTTTCCCCATGCGGCTGCTCCGTCCTCCAGTGAGAACGAAACCGGCGCAGGCGGACTGCTGGGGATGCGGCATCCGGTGGGACGGCGGAACCCTATGCCGGCGCCTGGACGGCCTGCGCCGTCTGGGCGGAGGGCAAGGTGATCGTAAAACAGGTTCCGCGGCCCGAGCGCAGAGGGCTCTCCCAGGCGATCCCTCCGCGAAGTTCGGCAATGCGGCATTCCACCTCGGCGAGGCCCTGGCCCTTCGTTCCGGACTTTGTGGTGAAGCCGCGTTTCAAGATTTTGGAGAAGTCGCCGGTTTGAATTCCGCTGCCGTCGTCGCTGATTTCCAGAATCACCTGGCCGTCGCGTTCGTGCTGGGCCACACGGATCACGCCTCCGGGGGGCGAGGCCTCGACCGCATTCCGCAGCACCTGGTAGACAATCTGCTTTACAGACTGCTCCGGGCCGCGCACGAGAGGCGCTTCCGCGGTGCGCCCGATTTCGACCACCGCGCGGCGCTGGGCGATGAGGGTGGCAAGCTCGTTTACGACCTGCCGGACAATTGCGGGGAGGCTTGCAGAACAGGGTGCGCGCATCGCGCCGGTTGTATTCATCGGATCACCTCTGGGCAGAATGATGCCGTGCAGCGATTGTGCCATAAACTCGAGCGCGGGAGAGCAATGCTCTTCCGCTGGCAGCGCGGCTGAGGTTTTGCCATGCTTGAGGAACCTGCTCCTGGAGATAGCCGGGGCGGGTGCCGCCTGAATGTAAGTGTATCTATATAAACGACATAGGGGCGGCGAGCGAGTGAGCCCGGGGCCGGGCAAGCGGGCGGGGGTTGACAAGCGGCCCTTCCTTGAATAGTATTAGCACTCGCCGTCGAGGAGTGCTACCCAGCGCTGCCCCGACCGCAGGCTAGGGATTCAGATTCACGAAGGTCTGAAAGCCTGACTTACATCATCCGGAGGAAATCTGAGATGCCAGTTAACGTGACACCGCTGCACGACCGTGTGCTCGTGAAGCGGGTAGAAGAGAAGGAATCCGTGCGCGGTGGAATCATCATCCCCGACACGGCCAAAGAGAAGCCGCAAGAGGGTGAAGTGGTCGCCGTGGGCGCCGGGAAGCGCGAGAAGGGCGAGCGCATTCCGCTGGACGTTCAGGTAGGAGACCGGATCCTGTTCGGCAAATACAGCGGGTCAGAAATCCGACTGGACGATCAGGAATACCTGATTCTCCGGGAGGAAGAGATCCTCGCAAAGCTCGGCGCAGCCTCGAAGGCCGCGAAGAAATAACCCCGCCCCGCGGCGCGCCACCCGCCAGAGGCGGGACGCCCGGGGGCACAACCTTATAGCAGCCGGTTTCAGGAACACATCCAAGGAGGATTGAGGACTATGGCGAAGACGATTGTAACTGGCGAGAATTCACGCCAGGCGATCCTGCGCGGCGTGAATATTCTCGCCGACGCGGTGAAGATCACGCTGGGGCCGAAGGGCCGCAACGCGGTCATCGAGAAGAAGTTCGGCGCACCGGTGATTACCAAGGACGGAGTTACCGTGGCGAAGGAAATCGAGCTGAGGGATCCGCTCGAAAACATGGGCGCGCAGATGGTCCGCGAGGTTGCGTCGAAGACATCCGACGTGGCCGGCGACGGCACCACAACGGCGACCGTGCTGGCGCAGGCCATCTTCCGCGAAGGCGTGAAGACGGTGGCGGCCGGTGCGAACCCGATGGCACTGAAGCGGGGCATTGACCGCTCCGTGGATGCGGCCATCGAGGAAATCAAGAAGCTGCACCGCGACGTGAAGGGCGACATGATCGCGCAAGTAGGCACGATCAGCGCCAACAACGACAAGCAGATCGGGTCCATCATTGCCGAAGCGATGAAGAAGGTCGGCAAAGACGGCGTGATCACCGTGGAAGAGTCCCGCACGATGGAGACGACGCTGGAAGTCGTGGAAGGCATGCAGTTCGACCGCGGCTACCTCTCTCCCTACTTCGTCACCGACGCGGAGCGCATGGAGTGCGTGATCGAAGACGCGCGCATCCTGATCCACGAAAAGAAAATCAGCTCGATGAAGGACCTGCTGCCCCTTCTGGAGAGCATCGCCAAGATGGGCAAGCCGCTGCTGATCATTGCTGAGGATGTCGAGGGCGAAGCCCTGGCCACCCTGGTGGTGAACAAGCTCCGCGGCACGCTGCAGTGCGCGGCGGTAAAGGCCCCGGGCTTCGGCGATCGCCGCAAGGCCATGCTGGAAGATATCGCCACGCTGACCGGCGGCAAGGCAGTCACGGAAGACCTGGGCATCAAGCTCGAGAACGTCCGCATCGAGGACCTCGGGCGTGCCAAGAAGGTCGTAATCGACAAGGACAACACCACGATCGTCGAGGGCGGAGGCAAGGCCAGCGAGATCGAGGGCCGCGTGAAGCAGATCCGCGCGCAGATCGAGGACACCACCTCGGACTACGACCGCGAAAAACTGCAGGAACGCCTGGCCAAGCTGGTGGGCGGCGTCGCCGTAATCAAGGTAGGCGCAGCCACCGAGACCGAGCTGAAGGAGAAGAAGGCTCGCGTTGAGGACGCCATGCACGCCACGCGTGCGGCAGTCGAGGAAGGCATCGTGCCCGGCGGCGGTGTGGCGCTGGTCCGCTGCATCCCGGCGCTCGAAAAGCTGAAACTCCACGACGACGAAGCGATCGGCGTGAACATCGTGAGACGCGCCCTCGAAGAGCCTATGCGCCAGATTGCCCAGAACGCCGGGCACGAAGGCGCCGTGGTGGTGGGCCGCATCCGCGAGTCCAAGGAAGACAACTTCGGGTTCGACGCCGAAACCGGAGATTACGGCGACATGGTGAAGGCCGGAATCATTGACCCGGCCAAGGTCACCCGCCTGGCGCTGCGTAACGCAGCGTCCATCGCCGGCCTGATGCTCACCACCGAAGCGTTGGTGGCCGAGCTGAAGGAAGACGACAAGAAGGCGCCCGCCGGTGGTCCAGGTGGACCCGGCGGCATGGGCGGCATGTACTAAGCTGCCCTCGAGAAGGGCACGTCCGCCGCGGCGGGCCGTGCCCCTACGAACTGCAGGAAAGGGCGTTCCGGCTTTGGCCGGAACGCCCTTTTCTTTTCCGCCCTGGGTAAGACATATGCAGCCGGCACTGCGTCTTGCACCGCATCCGGCGCGCTTGCCTCCCAGGGGGGCCTCCCGTATAGTGACCGTTCCTTGGTTGCCCAGGGGCGCTGAGGGCCATGCCTGGTTTATTGAGCAAAATTCTGCCGCGCGAGGAGGGGTTCTTCGCGCTATTTGTCCGTCAGGCGGAGAACGTGGCCGCCGGGGCCACTGCTTTGGTGGAAATGCTCGGCAACTTCACCGATCCGCAGGCAGGGGCGCGCCGGCTGAAAGATATCGAACACGCCGGCGACACGATTACCCACGACCTGATTACCCGGCTCAACCAGACGTTCATCACGCCGTTCGACCGGGAAGACATCCACGAGCTTTCCACCAAAGTGGACGACGTGCTCGACCTGGCCGATGCCGCCGCGGGACGCCTGGTGCTCTACGGCGTGAAGGTGGTGCGGCCCGGAGTGGCCGACCTGGCAAAAATCCTGCAGGCGGCCAGCCAGGAAGTCGTGGCCGCCATCCGCGTGCTCGATAAGCAGGACCACATCCTGAATCACTGCATCGAGATCAACCGCCTGGAGAAAGTGGGCGACCAGGTGAGCCGCGGGCTGATCGCCAGGCTGTTTGAGGAAGAAAAGAACCCGGTCGAAATCATCAAGTGGAAAGAGATTATCGAGGCGATTGAAACCGCCATCGACAAGTGCGAAGACGTGGCCAACGTCATCGAAACCATCATCCTGAAGCAAGCCTGATTTTCCTCCACCTGGATGCTCCCGTGAACATCTCACTGCCGCCTAAAGCTGCCGCGGAGCGCGCCCTTGGATAGCGCCACGCTGCTTTTTCTTACCGTGGGCATGACGCTGGCGTTCGAATTTTCAAACGGCTGGCACGACGCCGCGAATTCCATCGCCACCATCGTTTCCACGCGCGTGCTGACGCCGCTGGCTGCGGTGATCTGGGCGGCGTTCTGGAATTTCGTGGCGGCATTTGCTTTCGGCACGGCTGTGGCGGCCACCATCGGCAAAGGCCTGGTGCGGCTGGAGATGGTGAACCAGCAGGTGCTGCTGGCCGGTCTGGTGGGGGCCATCGCATGGAACCTGCTGACGCTCTATGCCGGAATGCCCACCAGTTCGTCGCACGCGCTGATGGGCGGCTACGCCGGCGCCGCCGTCACGCATGCGGGATTGGCCGCGCTGGTGCCCGGCGGCTGGGTGAAGCCGCTCACGTTCCTGTTTCTCGCGCCGTTCATCGGAATGTTTGCCGGACTGCTCGTCACGACGATCACCAGTTGGATTGTGCGGCGCCAAGGCCCGCATCGGGTGGATCGGTGGTTTCGCCGGCTGCAATTGGTTTCCGCCGCGGGTTACAGCCTGGGGCACGGCACCAATGACGCGCAGAAAGGCATGGGCATCATCACGGCGGCGCTGGTGGCGGGCGGGGCTCTGCGCACGTATGCGGTGCCCTACTGGGTTATCATTGCGTGTCATGCCGCCATGGCCGGCGGAACGATGGCCGGGGGATGGCGCGTGGTGCGTACCATGGGGCAGCGCATCACGAAGTTGACGCCTTTCAGCGGGTTTGCCGCGGAAACAGCGGGAGCGATTACGCTGTTTGCCACGGCCCAGGCGGGAATTCCGGTGAGCACCACGCACACGATCGCCGGCGCCATCATGGGCGTGGGTTCCGCCAGGCGGCTGAGCGCCGTCCGCTGGGGCATCACGCGGCAGATCGTAACCGTGTGGGTGCTGACGATTCCGGGAGCGGCTTTATTTGGAGCGGGCCTGGAACTCGTAGCCCGCTGGCTGGGGAAATAAGATGAGCGAAATCCGTGCGCCATTTGCGACCGTAGAAGAAGCGCTGGAAGACATCCGCCAGGGCCGCATGATCGTTCTGGTGGACGATGCCGACCGCGAAAACGAAGGCGACCTGTGCATGGCCGCCGAGAAGATCACGCCGGAAGCCGTCAACTTCATGGCGCGCTACGGCCGCGGGCTCATCTGCCTCTCGCTGACGGAAGAGCGCTGCGAAGAGCTGAACCTGCCCATGATGGTGGCGCAGAACACGTCGAACCTGGGCACGGCGTTCTGCGAATCCATCGAGGCGCGGCGCGGCGTCACCACGGGCATCAGCGCCGCGGATCGCGCGACGACGATTCTTACGGCCATTGACCCCAAGACGCGGCCGGCGGATTTGGCGCGGCCGGGCCACGTCTTCCCGCTGATGGCCAAGCGCGGCGGCGTGCTGGTGCGCGCCGGGCAGACGGAAGCGTCTGTGGACCTTTCGCGCCTGGCCGGCCTGGGTCCCGCCGGCGTGATCTGCGAAATCATGAACGACGACGGCACCATGGCTCGCGTGCCGGAGCTCGTGGAATTCTGCCGCGTGCACGGCTTCAAACTGCTGACCGTCGCGGACCTGATTCGCTACCGCATGCGGCACGAGCGCCACATGCGCCGCGTGGCCGAGGGCACGCTGCCGACGCTCCACGGCGAGTTCCGCATGATCGTGTACACCAGCGAGGCCGACGAGGAACTGCACGTGGCGCTGGTGCGCGGCGAGTTGGAAGGCGACCCGCCGCCGCTCGTGCGGCTGCATTCGCATTGCCTGACCGGCGAGGCGTTCGGCTCCACGGCGTGCGACTGCCGCGATCTGATCGAGCATTCACTCGAACGCATCGCCGCCGAGGATCGCGGCGTGTTCGTCTACCTGCACCACCGCGGGCGCGGCTTTGGCGTGGATACCACCGGTGTTGCCGAGGGCCAGATGCCACGGCTGCGCTACCACTCGCGCGGCCAGCTCGACGAAGACCTGGACCGGCAGCGGCTGGTGCAGCGCGAAAGCGGCATCGGCGTGCAAATTCTGTTGGACCTGGGCCTGACGAAGGTGCGCGTGCTGACGAATCATCCGCGCAAAGTGGTGGCGCTCGACGGATACGGCCTGACCATCGCCGCGCAGGAACCTATCCCGACGCCGAGGCACGAGACTCCGCTGCCTACGCACCAAAAGCTGTGAAGACCCTGGGCGAAATCGTGCGCGATCTGGCGCTGCTCGCCGCGCTCGGTCTGTGCGTGTGGTATTTCCCGAAGACAATCCTGGCGATAGAAGGCGTTTGCGGATTGGGAACGCTGGCGCTATTCCTCTTCGAGCGCTCCATGCTGGCGTAGGGGTCGATCTGGAAGATGCCAAGTTTTTGGCCCGAGCCGGCTGTCTTGATGAGCGCGTACTGCGGGAGCGATACGAGAGAGATCTCCGGTCTGGACGGAAGTCTGTTTCGAGAAGTAGCCGGGCTACTGCGGGCTCCCCACGACTACATACGGCCGGATGCGTTCGAGCGTCTTGCGCGTGAATCGCGGCAGCGCCAGCAAATCTTCCGGGCGGCGAATCGGGCCGCTTTGCTCGCGGAAGTGGATAATCTGGGCCGCTGTGGCGGGGCCGACGCCGGGCAATTCTTGCAGTTCCGCAGGCGTGGCTGTGTTCAGGTCAATGGGATGGTCGGGATGTTTGCGGAGCCGGTCGGAAACGGAGTCGTGGAGATCGGTGAGGGGCCCTGAAAGCGGGCCGGCCATTTCCGGCCGCAGCCAGATCGCGAGGAACAGATAGGCGGCGAGGGTGCCGAGAATGGCAATCAGCCGCGTGCTGCTGCCCCGGCGGGCGGGCGCAGCGGAACCCGCGGCCGCGCGTTCTTGGGAACGCCCTTCCGCCGGCAATTCGGGCGACGAGCTTTTCTTTTCCATCAAAACCTCAAAACAAATCAGCCCGCGGTAAGAGCTTTCCCTTGCGCATCGAACACCTGCACATCGCCAAACAGCCGGGCCTGCGGCGCAATCTGCTCGGCATCGCCCACCACAACGATCTGCAGGTTCGCGGAATCAAAGTGCGCGCGCGCGGCCTGGATCACGTCGTCCGCCGAAAGCGCGCGGATGCGGTCGCGATACGTCTCCAGGTAATCTTCCGGCAGTTCGTAGAGATACAGCGTGGCGAGCTGCCCGGCCAGCCCGTCGAGCGTGGCGATGCCCAGGGAAAACACGCCGCTCAGATAGGCGCGCGCGTCCGACAGCTCGTCGCCGCCCACGGGCAGCGCGCGGATACGGTCGAGTTCATAGAAGATCTCGGTAAGCGTGGCGGCCACCACCTCGTTGCGCACCGCGGCGCTTACGCTGAAGTAGCCGTGCCGGCGAAGCGCATTCACGCCGCTGCGCGGGCTGTACGTGTAGCCCTTCTGCTCGCGGATATTCGCCACCAGGCGCGAATTGAACACGCCGCCGTAAATCGCGTTGGCCAACGTGACGGGCAGCCAATCGGGATGCTGGCGCGTGATGGCAATGTTCCCGGCGAGGATCTGCGTCTGCACCGCGCCGGGCACGTGGACGAGCGACACGTGCCGCCCCGCATGAGACGGCAGCGGCGCCTCCACCGGGCGCTCCGGCCGCGGACCGTACCAGCCGGAAAAGGCGCGCTCCAACTGTTCGAGCAGTTCTTTCGGCTGGAAATCGCCGACGGCCAGGATCAGGGCATTCTCCGGCGAGTAATTCGCGCGATGGAATTCGGCCAGATGCGCCCGCGAGAGCGCCGCCACCTGCTCTTCCGTCGGACCGACCACCGCGTAGGGATGCGCGCCGAACAGAATTTTGCGCAGGCGCTCCCCAGCCAGAAATCCGGGCGACGTGCGGTCCAGGCGCACGCCTTCCACCATGTTCCGCTGCTCGCGTTCAAAGGTTTCGGCAGGAAACGAGGCGTTCCGCGCCAGGTCCGCCACTAGGCCGACCAGCTCCGCGGAAAATTCGGAAAGCCCGTTCGCGGCGATCCAGCTCGAGTCTGCGCCGCACCCCGCGCCGAGGTCCGCGCCGATGCGGCGCAGTTCGTTATCAATGGCGCGTTCACCGCGCGAAGCCGTCCCCGTGCGGAGAACGGTGCTGGTGAGCTGCGCGAGGGCCGGATGCGTGCCGGCCACAGCCGCGTTGCCGCTGCGCACGAAGAACTGGATGGAGAACTTGGGGATCGTGTGGCGCTCCACCAAATGGACCGGAATGCCGCAGGAGAGTTTGCCGGCGGCGCGTTCGGGCCAGACCACGGGAAGCTCCTGCGCAAGCGCAGGAGTGAGCGGCGAGATGGGAGCAATGATTTCGCCGGCCATGGTGCGCTCAGTCCGCCGCCGCGGCGCTTTTGGCCGCGGGGATGCGAAGAACGACGGCGCGATTTTCCGGCCGGAGCACGCGGCCGGCAACAGCGTGAATTTCCGCAGGCGTGACGCGCAGGAAACCGTCCAGAATCGAGTTCACCAGGTTGGGGTCGCCATCGAACAGGGTGAAGCTGGCCAGCAGGTGCATCAGCCCGAATCGCGGCACCATGCCGCCTTCGAGTTCGGAGTAATAGTCAGACCGGAACTTCACCTTCAACTGTTCCAGCTCCGCATCCGGCAGCGGCTTCTCGCGGAGCGCGGCGATCACTTCGTCGAACGCGGCCAGCACCTGCTCCGGCGTGAATTCCGTTTTGTGCAGGATGCGCGTGACCATCTGCATCGGGCCGTTGTAGTCGAACACGTTGCCCATGGGATAGTGGATTCCACCCTCCGCTTCGAGCGCCATCTGCTTCTCGAGCACCAGCGACTGGTGGAGCCGCCCCGCGCGCCCCTCGTGCAGCGCGCGATCGGCCAGCGCCAGCGCATACCAGTCCGGCGTCCGGCGCGGCGGCGCGTGGTAGCCAATGGCCATGGCGGGAAGCGTGCCGAGTTTCTCCTCCACGCCGCCGCGGCGTTCCTCGGATTGCGGCGGCTCGCTCACGTCCGCAGCGGGCGGCGGCTCGCCCGCCGGAATCGCGCCGAAGCGCTTCTCCGCCATTCCGAACCCGACGGCGGGATCCACATCGCCCAGAATCAGCAGCACGGCGTTGCGCGGCGTGTAGTAGGTGCGGAAGAAGGCCTGCACATCGCCCAGCGTGGCCGCGTCCAGATCGCTGAAGTCGCCGTAAAAGTTGTGCGCGTTGGCCCAGTTGCGGTTGGCCACGGGCGGCAGGTCCAGCCACGGAAACCCGCCGTAAGGCTTGTTGAACACGTTCATGCGCACTTCTTCCTTCACCACGTCGCGCTGGTTGCGCAGGTTCTCGTCGTCCACGCGGAGCGAGCGCATGCGGTCGGCTTCGAGCCACAGCATGCGGTCGAGCGCGTTGGAAGGCACGGACTCGAAATAATTCGTCACGTCGTAGCGCGTGGAGCCGTTCAGCACTCCGCCGGAGGAATTCACCAGCCGGATGTGCACCATTTTCCCGGCGTTTTCCGAGCCTTGGAACATCATGTGCTCGAACAGGTGGGCGAAACCGCTGCGGCCCATGGGCTCCAGGCGGAATCCGATGTTGTAGTAAACGCCGACGGTGACGACGGGAGCGGTGCGATCGGGAGAAATCACCACGCGCAGGCCGTTCGCCAGCGTTCGCATCTCGACAGGAAAGTGAAGCTGCACGCGCTCCTCCTCAGCAACTGCTAAGCGGGCTAATGGAATCTCCGGCCAGTGTCCGGCCAGATTTTCCGGCCTCTCGGGCAGGACGGCCAAACGCACCCACTCTATTATTGCCCAGAACGCATCGCCGCCGCTCGAACCTCGCGCGCCGCGATCGCGCGATCCTCTGTATCCTCTGCGGGCAGCTCGCCGGCCAACCGCGCCAGCAACGCGTCTGGATCGAGCGCAAGGACGCGCGCGCTCAGCCGCGTCATCCCCGCGTACGCCTCCCGGAACTCCTCTGGAAATCCGGCGAGCGCTTCCCAATGCAGCCGGATCGTCGCGAAATCCCCGCGCGAGAGAGGACCCGTCCAAGCCGCTCGCGGGCCCAGCAGTTCCTGATTCTCGAGCACCTGGCGTGTGAGCTGCAGCAGCGCGCGCGTGGCCTCGCGGCGCTTCAATCCCGCGGCGAGCAGCAGTTGCACCGCCGCCTCCATGGCCGCAAGCACGTGCGCCGCGGCAAACGTTCCCGCGCAGTGGTATTCCGCCTTGCGATCTGCGCGGACTCGCGCCGCCTCGCCGCCCAGGCTGCGCACCATTTTGCGAATCAAGCGCAGCGCCTGCGGGTGGCCCTCGATGCCAAACAGCACGCCATCGAGCTTCGGCCGCGCGCGCGCGCCAAACGTCTGCATCGGATGCATCACGCCGGTCCACGCCCCACCGCGCGCCAGCGGATCGAGCGCCGCTGCGGTGAGCGCTCCGCTCGTGTGCACCACTACTTTGCCCGCCAGTTCCTCGCCGGCCGCGCCCTCGAGCTGCGCGGCAACCCCGGCGAGCGCGTCGTCCGGCACGGCCAGCAGAATCACGCCGGCGTCGAGCACGCGCCGCGTCAACCCGGCGCATGGCGTGCCGCCGCCGATGGCCCGCACCGCGCCGCGAGCCGACGCCATTTCGCGGGCAACCACGGGACCGATTTTCCAGCCGGCCTCGCGCAATAGCGCGCCCAGGCCTCTGGCCACTCGCCCCGCGCCCACCAGGGCTACGGTCCGATTTTCGGATTCGTCCTGCCCTTTCATCTTTGCGCCGCCTTCTTTTTTGCCGCCTGCGGAGCCGGCAGGGCCGGCGGCGCGTTCCGGCGTGATACTCTCGGGCCATGACTCCGATTCCCGTTTTCCGCCGGCTCTCTCATTAGGTTCCGCACGTGCAATTCCTCACGCCGCATCTCGCGCTCGCCGCGCTGCTGGCCGCTGTGGCCTGCCTGTGGCTGGTGGTGACCACGCGGACGTGGCTCGGCATTGACCGCCTGCCGCGCCTTGCGGACGCTGCTCCGCTGCCTGATGAAGCGTTGCCCTTCGTTTCCCTGCTCGTCTCTGCGCGCGACGAAGCGGAGAAAATGCCTGCCGCTCTGCGCTCCATGCTCGCGCTCGACTATCCGGCCTACGAAGTAATCTCTGTGGACGACCGCTCGACCGATGCCACTCCCCAGATTCTGCGCGAATCCTCCGCGGCCTGCAAACATCTCCGCGCGATCCGCGTGGACGCTCTCCCACCGGGCTGGCTGGGCAAACCCCACGGCCTGCAGACCGCCTACGAGAATTCCCGCGGCGAGTGGCTCGTGTTTACCGATGCGGACGTGCGCTTTCACCCCGACGTTCTGCGCCGCGCCGTCTCCCTGGCCATCGAGCGGCGCTGGGACCATCTCACCCTTTTCCCCCAAATGGAAATGGCCGGGTTCTGGGAGAAGACCCTGCTCACCTACTTCTCGCTCGGCGGATTCCTCTACAGCCGCGCCTGGAAGATTCCCGAGCGCGATTCGAGCGCCTATGCCGGTGTGGGCGCGTTCCAACTCCTCCGGCGCAGCGCCTACGAGGCCGTAGGAACCCACCGGCGGCTGGCCCTGGAAGTGGTGGACGACATGAAACTGGGGAAAATCGTTAAGGACGGCGGATACGTTTCCTGTGTGGCCCTGCCCGGAGACCTGCTGGGGCTGCGCTGGTATTCGGGCGCGGCCAACATCATCCGCGGCACGGAGAAAAACTTCTTTGCCGCCGCTGGATTCAGTTTGGGCAGAGCGATGGGACAGATTGGGTTCGTCCTGCTGGCCTCCGTGCTGCCGTTTCTGGCGCTGCCGTTTGCCGGCGGCTGGGCTCGCTGGTTTGCGGGGATCGCTGCGGCAGCCGCCGCGCTGCTCCATGCACGGGTGGCGCACGTCGTCCGCGCCTCCCCGCTCTACGGGCTCACGCACCCGCTCGGGGCGCTGCTGGTCTGCTTCATGTCTGCGCGCTCCGCGGCGGTGACGCTGTGGCAGAAGGGCATCTACTGGCGCGGGACCTTCTATCCGCTCGACCAGCTTCGCCGGGGCAGCGTGTAATGCGCGGGCAGCGCGCCAGCGTTCTGCGAACGGTCGAGCTGATCGCACTGGTCGCACTGCTGGCGTCGGCCGTACGGGCCGGGCAGCCGCAGCAATCCCCGCTGCGGCGCGCATTCCGCGCCGGCGACGAACGCCGCTACCGCGTGCATCTGGTGGTGCGCAGCGAACTGGAAGGCCCGGAAACCGTAAAAATCGGCGCGGTCACGTACGTAAAGACGGCGCAGCATGCCGCCGAAGCGCGGCTCGACTGGACAGCCGTCGAACGGCTCATTGGCCTGGACGACGCAGCCACGGCAAAAATGCGCGAGCAGCAGGAAGCGTTCAGCGGTCTGCGCGTCATCCAGGACCCGGCGGCAGACGACCCCCAGTCCGCGCGCCTCGCCGATTCCCTGCGCCAGACGCTCTCCAAGTGGGCCGCCGAACGCACACTCGATTTTCGCGTGGCGCCAAATGGCACGGCCGCGGGACTGGCAGCGGACGCCGCTCCGCAACTGGACGAACTGCCGCCGCCGCTGCTCACGCTGTGGCTCGTCCGCGCGCTGCGCCCCACCGCCACGCTGCCGGACCGGCCGGTGCGCCCCGGCGACGTGTGGCAGGAGCCGCGCACCGTCGGCGTAGCCGGATGGACGGACGTGCACGCCGGAGAAACCGGTGAGTGGCTGGAAGCCGCCGGCGCGCCAGCAGAACGCGCCGCTATGCGCCTGCACGTAACGCAGGAGATTTCCGGGCGCG
>DATFZR010000198.1:0-4394 GCA_035314265.1 Candidatus Acidiferrales bacterium | reverse complement strand
CCCGTGGCACGTGCCGCACGTATCCAGCCGCGTGTAACTGATTTTTTCCACCGTGCCGCGAATCGCCTTCCAGAAGTCGATATCGATCTGGTATTCCAGGTCGGCGGGAACCTCCACAGCTTCGGGATGCGCCGCGGCTCCGCCCATGCCCGTGAAAAACTGGCTGAAGATGTCGCGGAAGCCCCCGCCCCCGCCGCCACCCGAAGTATCGAACCCGCCGAAGTCCACGGGATAGTCGTCCGGCGCGCCGCCCCGAGGCCCCGCGCCTGGCGGCGGCATGTTGTCTGCGTAAAAGCCGTACTGGTCGTAGATCCCGCGCTTTTTCGAGTCGGAGAGGACGTCGTAGGCTCCCTGCAACTGCTTGAATTTCTCTTCCGAGGATTTGTCGCCGGGATTCAGGTCGGGATGATACTTACGCGCCAGCTTCCGGTACGCCTGCCGGATTTCCTTTGCCGTAGCTTTGCGGCGCACGCCCAACAGCTCGTAAAAATCCGTTTTGGTTGTCGTGGCCATCGCTGTCGCTTATGCCCCGGAGTTGTCATTCCGAAGCCCGGTCCCGCCGGGTGGGACCGGGCCGAAGAACCTGCGTTTCCCGTTCGCGTTCAGTTCGGACGCTTGGACTCGTCGACGTCCACGTACTCGGCGTCAATCACGTCGTCCTTCTTCCCGCCCGCCGCTGCCCCATCCGCCGCTCCCGCCGCGGGCCCTGCGCCCGCGCTCGCGCCCGCCGCTGCCGTCGAAGCCTTGTACATCGCTTCAGACAGCCCGTGCGAAGCGCGCGTCAGGCTCTCCACCGCCGCGTTGATGCGCTCGCTGCCGCCCTCGGTGATGGCTTTCTTGGTCTCTTCTATGGCCTGCTCCGCCGCATGCACGTCGGCCTCGGCCAGTTTCTCGCGGTTCTCTCGAATCAGCTTCTCCGTCTGGTACACCAGGCTGTCCGCCCGGTTGCGCGATTCGATTTCCTCGAGATTCTTCTTGTCGTCTGAGGCGTGCGCTTCGGCCTCGCGCCGCATCTTCTCGGCTTCCTCTTTCGAGAGGCCGGTGGACGCGGTGATGGTGATCTTCTGCTCCTTGTTCGTGGCCTTGTCTTTCGCCGCGACGTTCAGGATGCCGTTTGCGTCGATGTCGAAGGTCACTTCGATCTGCGGCACGCCCCGCGGAGCCGGCGGAATCCCCAGCAGCTTGAACTTGCCCAGCGTGCGGTTGTCGCGCGCCATGCCGCGTTCACCCTGCAGAACGTGGATTTCCACCTCCGGCTGGTTGTCCGCCGCCGTGGAGAACGTTTCCGTCTTCCGCGTCGGGATGGTTGTGTTCCGCTGGATCATCGCCGTCATCACGCCGCCCAGCGTCTCCACGCCCAGCGAGAGCGGAGTCACGTCCAGCAGCAGGATGTCTTTCACCTCGCCGCCCAGCACGCCGCCCTGGATCGCCGCTCCCACCGCCACCACTTCGTCCGGGTTCACGCCCCGGTGCGGCTCTTTCCCGCCGAACAGTTGCTTCACGATTTCCTGCACCTTGGGCATCCGCGTCGCGCCGCCCACCAGCACCACCTCGTCAATCTTGTCCGCGGTGATTCCGGCGTCGGCCATGGCCTGCTTCACCGGACCCTTCGTGCGTTCCAGCAAATCTTCCGAAAGCTGCTCGAGCTTCGCCCGCGTGATCTTGATCAGCAGGTGCTTCGGTCCGGAGGCGTCCGCCGTAACGAACGGCAGGTTCACTTCCGTCTCCGTCATCTGCGACAACTCGATCTTGGCCTTTTCCGCCGCTTCCTTCAGCCGCTGGATGGCCATGCGGTCCTTGCTCAGGTCCACGCCCTGTTCGCGCTTGAACTCGGCGATCAGGTAGTCCATCACCTTGATGTCGATGTCGTCGCCGCCCAAGTGCGTGTCGCCATTGGTAGCCTTCACTTCCACCACCCCCTCGCCCACTTCCAGGATGGAAATGTCGAAGGTGCCGCCCCCAAGGTCGAACACCGCGATGGTTTCGTCCTTCTTCTTATCCAGGCCGTAGGCCAGCGCCGCCGCCGTCGGCTCGTTGATGATGCGCACCACTTCCAAGCCCGCGATTTCGCCGGCCTGCTTGGTGGCCTGCCGCTGGCTGTCGTTGAAGTAGGCAGGGACGGTGATCACCGCCTTCTGCACCTTCTCCCCCAGAAAATCCTCCGCGGCCGTCTTCAGCTTCTGCAGGATCATGGCCGAGACTTCCTCGGGGCTGTACGGCTTTCCCGCAATTTCCACGCGCGCGTGGTTGTCCTGCCCGCTCATGATCCTGTAGGGAACGCGCTTCTTCTCTTCCTCCACTTCGTCGGCGCGCTTGCCCATGAACCGCTTGATGGAATACACCGTGTTTTCCGGGTTGGTCACGGCCTGCCGCTTGGCCACCTGCCCCACCAGCCGCTCCCCGGCTTTCGTAATCGCCACAACGGAAGGCGTAGTCCTGCCGCCTTCCTGGTTGGGGATGACCACGGGCTCTCCGCCTTGCATCACGGCAACAACCGAGTTGGTTGTGCCCAGGTCAATCCCGATAATCTTGCTCATCTCAAAACTCCTTCCGGGCTGCCCGCTCGAAACTCTCTGGTTGGGCCGACCCGCCTCAGATTTCTAGGGCATTATGCACCTTGAGTGCGTTGTTGTCAAGTCTATTGAGGCGAGGTAGCTTCCCCTCATACGCCCTTTCTATACAATCACTTACGGTCATGGCCACTCCCCGGACACCTCTCGGCGCGATAGGCACGCAGTTCAGACGCTCCCTCGCCTTTCGTTCAGTCCGGCTCGCCAATCCGCCTCTTGCCCGCCCTCGATTCGAGCACCGCTGGCGGGTGGCGCCGAGGTCCCCGCCCCAGCCGCGAGAAATCGCTCTCCTCCACCGGCCGCCAATCGAACCCATCCTTCCTCATCCGCATCCCGCCGCGTCCTTACTTCCGCGTCCTCTCTTTCCTTCCCTCCTTACTTCCTCCCCAAATCAGGGTAAAATCACGAGTCACCAGAAGAGCATCACACCTCCCAGGGGGTAAATGCGCGTGAGACGCTGGACCACAGGCCTTGCACTCAGTATCGCTGCCGCGCTGCTCGCGGCAGCCGCGTGGGCAGGCACCGCGCAAACGCGCCCCGCCGCGAAGCCGGCAGCAGCAGCAGTCCCGGCGCCGCAGGTAGAAACCGCTCCCGACAAATCCCTGGGCTCGCGCTCCGCGCCCGTCGTGATGGAAGTCTTCAGCGACTACTCCTGCCCCGTGTGCAAATCGTTCTACCTTTCCTCCGTCCGCCCGCTGCTTGAAAGCTACGTCTCGTCCGGCAAGGTGTACCTGATCCACCGGGACTTCCCGCTCAAGGGCGTGACCGGCCACGAGCACTCCCGCGAGGCCGCCCTGTATGCCAACGCCGCCGCGCGCATCGGCAGGTTTCAAGAGGTGGACGCAGCTCTCTACGACAAGCAGGAAGTCTGGTCGTGCAACAACGGGCGGAACAGCCAGGGGGCGCCCTGCTCGCAGAACGGCAGCGTGCTGGCGGCGGTTGCCGCCGTCCTCTCACCCAAGGATTTGAAACGCGTCCGCGAAATGGTCGAAAGCGGCAAACTCGATGCCTACGTGGAGAACGATTACAACGCAGGCACTTCGCGCGGCGTGCGCTCCACCCCCACCATTTACCTCACCGCTCACGGAAAAACCGACCTGATCCCCGGCACCGTCTCCTATTCCCTGCTCAAGCGCTTTATTGACGAGCAGCTCCAAACACCCTAGCCATGCGGCGGTACTCTCCAGGCTGGTTTGCGATGACCGGCGCGCGCATCCTGCTGGGCGCCGTTTTCGTCTACGCCGCGTACACGAAGTTCCGCGAATCCTTCCTGCTGTTCGCCATGGCCATTGACGCCTACAAGTTGGTGCCCGAGGCAGCCGCCGTGGGCATCGCGCGCGTGCTCCCCTGGGCCGAACTCGCTCTGGGTCTCGCGCTGATCTCCGGAATCCTGCCGCGCATCGTCACGGCAGCCGCCACCACGCTCCTCGGCGTCTTCTTCTGTGTGATGGTGCACGCCTACCGCGCCGGCCAGCAGATCAGTTGCGGCTGCTTCGGCCTGGGCGAACCCATCAGCGGCAAAACCCTGGCCCGCGACGGCGTCTTGCTGGCGCTCTCGCTGGCGTTGACGGCCACGGCGTTCTTCTCTGCGCGCCGCCAGCGCCCGGGCGGCGCTGCGGTAGCGGCGGGTGCCCAGCCGTGAAAACTCTCGACGAATATCTCAAGCTCGCCGAACAATCGCACGGCCACATCTGCGCCGGCCAGGTGCTCGGCGTCCGCCTCGCCATGCTCGGCCTCGAACGCCTCGGCATCCTGGACCCCGTAAAAGACCGCAAGCGCATCGTCACCTACGTGGAGATCGACCGCTGCGTCACAGACGCCGTC
>DATFZR010000197.1:0-2307 GCA_035314265.1 Candidatus Acidiferrales bacterium | reverse complement strand
GAAAAACATCCGGCGGAATACGTACCAGGGCAGGGCGCCCGCGAGCAGAAATGGATCCAGAAAGCCCTGGTGATTCGGTGAGAGTAGAAACGCCCCCTCGGGCGGAAGGTTCTCCGCGCCGGTGATGCGCAGGCCGAACAGTACGCGCCCCGCAGCGCGCAGCACCCGGGCTCCGATGAACAGGGACGCCTGCGTCAGAAAGTGGTCCTCGAGCAGGCCGGCGAACAGGGCATCGTCCTCAGGCACGCCGCCAGGCCCGGCGCCGAGCAGACGTCCCCAGGCATCGCCGCCGCGCGCGCTGCCCGCGGCCGCGTCGCCTTCCTTTGGCAGGACGGCCTCCACCAGCTCGCGCACGGTGTAGATCTTCTGCCGCGCCTCGTCGGTGACCGTGGTACCGAACATTTCCTCGAGGCGGGTGAGCAATTCGACGCGCTCCATCGAGTCCAGGCCCATTTGCAGCTCGATGTTTGCGTCGGGGTGCACCGGGGTTTTCTCCTTCCCCGCTTGGGCAATCACCTGGAGCGCGCGCGCCACCTCCGGCAGCGCGCACCACGCCGCATCGGATTCGGAGAGAGCGCGGCTGCCGTCCGTCCCGGCCCCTGACGCGGCGTCGGCCGCTGCGCGTTCGCGGGCGCGCGCGGCGATCTCAAAGCGCCTCAGTTTTCGCGTCGTGGTGCGGGGCAGGTCTTCGGTCCACACATCGAAACTCAAAACGCGTTTGTGGCTGGGCAGCGTGACGCCCATGCTTTCGATTTCAAAGCGCAGCACCTCGCGCATGTTCACCACTTTTCGTTCGCGCATTACGTCCTGATTGGGAACCACCACGGCGTGCAAGCGCTCCGCGGAAGGCTCGCCCGGGCGCTCCAGGCCCATCACGCACAACTCTTTCACGTAGGGAGAACGCAGGTAGTACGATTCGATTTCCTCTGGATAAATATTTTTTCCGGAGCTGAGCACGATGATTTCTTTTTTCCGCCCCGTGATGCGCAGGCGCCCCCGCGCGTCCAGGGAGCCCAGGTCGCCGGTGACGAGCCAGCCGCCGCGAATCGCCTCGGCCGTGGCGTCGGGACGGTTGTAGTAGCCGGCCATCACGATGGGCCCGCGGATCATTATTTCACCGTCGCTTGCCGCGAGGCCCTCGCCGCCGCCCGCAGATTCTCCCCGCGGGCCAATTTTAATTTCGGCGCCGTAAATCGGCTGGCCCACGGTGTCCACGTGGGGATCTCCCGGACGCGTTACGGTGGCGCCGCCCGTGCATTCCGTCAATCCATATGCTTGCAGGATGTTGAATCCCATCGCGTACAATTCGCGGCCGATGGCCGGGTCAAAGCGCGAGCCGCCCGTCACGAGCAGGCGCATCTGCGGCCCCAGCACGCGGTGCACACGCGCGAACAGGCGCGGTCCCACGTTCAGCCCCACGCGGCGCAGCGCCGTGTTTATCCGCAGCAGCAGCCGGAAGGCCGCGCGCTGCGTCGCGCCGGCTGCGGCCACCTGTTGCTTCACGCGCTCGTGGACCAGGTAGAAAAACTGCGGCACGCAGCACAGCGCGGTGATGCCGCGTTCTTCGAGGGCGCGCAGCAGTTCCGTGGTGTTCAGCGTCTCCAGGTACACCACACGCGCGCCGATCGAAAACGGCAGCACCAGGTTCGTGACCAGCGCCAGCGCGTGGAAGAGCGGCAGCACGCCGAGCAGCGTGTCGCGTTCATCGAGCCACACGGTGCGCACGATTCCTTCCTGCTCCGCGAGCAGGTTGCCGTGCGTGAGCACCACGCCTTTCGGGTCGCTGGTGGTGCCGGAGGTGTAGAGGATCACCGCGGCATCGTCGCGCATCGCGGGAGACGCCGGCACGTCTGCCGCCGTCTGCGCGTCGCCGGCCACGGCGCCCAGCGGCAGCACGGTGCAGGCAGTCTCTGTCGCCGCTCCCGCGGCACGTCCCGCACCAACCAGGCTTGCCGCCTGCCGCGCCACCGCTTCCATGCGCGCCGAGGCCACCAGCAGCCGAGCCCCGGAATCCTCCAGCAGCCTGGCGATTTGTTTCGCCGCGTAGTTCGTATCGAGCGGCACGGCCACCGCGCCAATCTGCAGGATCGCCAGGAAGACGGCGCACCACCGCGCGTCGTTCTCCGCGAGGAGCACGCAGCGGTCGCCCGGGGCCAGGCCTTTCGCGGCCAGCCGCGCGCGGGCCTGCCCCGCCATGCGCGCCAACTGCTCGAAGGTAATGGCCTCGACGCTCTCGCGCCGCTGCACCTCCACAGCCGTGCGCGAGCCGTGCCGCGCCACAACCGCAGCAAACACCTCGCAGAAATT
>DATFZR010000196.1:0-4698 GCA_035314265.1 Candidatus Acidiferrales bacterium | reverse complement strand
TCACGGTGGTCGGCCTGCCTGATGTGGCCGTGAAGGAAAGCCGCGAGCGCATCCGCTCTGCGGTGAAGAACTGCGGGTTCGATTTTCCCACTCCCCACAGCGTCACGGTGAACCTGGCTCCCGCGGACCTGCGCAAGGAGGGGTCGGCCTTCGACCTCCCCATGGCGCTGGGCATCCTGGGATGCAACGGCGCATTTTTCGGGAAGCAGCTCGCGGACACCGTCTTTCTGGGCGAGCTTTCGCTCGATGGCGGTGTGCGGGCGGTGCGCGGCGCGCTCTCCGCGGCCATCACCACGCGCGAGCGCGGCCTGCGCCGGCTGGTGGTGCCGGAAGTGAACGCGAAAGAAGCAGCGCTGGTGGAAGGCATTGAAGTGTTCGCCGTGCGCTCGCTGCCGCAGGCCGTGGATCTGGTGAACGCGCCGGAAATGGCGCAGCCGGTGCGCGTGGACAGCCGCGCGATGCTGGCTGACGCCGGCGGATATGCGGTGGACCTGCGCGACGTTCGCGGGCAGCAGGCCGCGAAGCGCGCGCTGGAGGTGGCCTGCGCGGGCGGGCACAACATCCTGATGATCGGGCCTCCCGGCGCGGGGAAAACCATGCTCGCGAAGCGCATTCCCACGATCATGCCGCCCATGTCGCTTGAAGAGGCCATCGAAACCACACGCATCCACAGCGTGGCGGGAATGCTGGAAGACGGCCGTGGGCTGGCGGCCGCGCGGCCGTTCCGCTCGCCGCACCACACCATCAGCGACGCGGGACTGATCGGCGGCGGCGCGATTCCCCGCCCCGGCGAGGTTTCGCTGGGCCACAACGGCGTGCTGTTTCTGGACGAACTGCCCGAGTTCGAACGCAACGTGCTGGAGGTGATGCGCCAGCCGCTGGAAGACGGCCTGGTGAACATCGCGCGCGCGGCGATTTCCGTTTCGTTCCCCGCGCGCTTCATGCTGGCCGCGGCGATGAATCCGTGCCCGTGCGGATATTTTGGCGATGGCGCGCGGGAATGCCACTGCACGCCGCCGCAGATTCAACGTTACGTTTCAAAGGTTTCCGGGCCGCTGCTCGACCGGATTGATATCCACATTGAAGTGCCGGCAGTGAAGTTCCGCGAGTTGCGCGAAGGCACGCTGGGCGAAAGTTCGGCGGAGGTGCGCGGGCGGGTGATCGAGGCGCGCAAGCGGCAAGCGGCGCGTTATACCGGCGAGAAGAACCTCTACGCGAATGCGCAGATGCCACCGAAACACATCCGGAAGTACGCGGCCATCTCTGTGGAATCGGAGAAGCTGCTGGAAACGGCGATGGCGCGGCTGGGGCTATCGGCGCGCGCGCACGACCGCATCCTGAAGGTGGCGCGCACGATTGCGGACCTTTCCGGCAGCGACGATATCGAGTCAAAGCACCTGAGCGAAGCCATCCAGTACCGCACGCTCGACCGGACATATTGGGCGTGAATCCGCGGCCCGTTTTCCGGCCTGTCCTACATTCTTCACTTTGTAGTACAATGAGCCATGCGCGCGAAGGTACAGGCACGACTGGACGAGAAATCGAAAAGGCTCCTATCCGCGTTGGTTCGCGAATATGGCTGGACTCCCTCGCAAGTGGTTCGCGAAGGCCTGCACGCGCTGGAAGCGGCGCGGTTGCGCCGCAAGAAGAAGGCCGTTATCGGCCTGGGTAAATTCCGTTCGGGGGTTCCGGATCTGGGCTCCAATAAGAAGCACATGAAGGGCTTCGGCCGGTGAAACCGGTACTACTGGACACCGGAGTGATTGTGGCTCTCCTGGACGAGAGCGAGCAGATGCACAGCGCTTGCACGGATGCGGTGCGGAGCCTGGAAGCCCCGTTGGTTACGTGCGAAGCCGTGATTGTCGAGAGCTGTTACCTGCTTCGGAATCTTCACGGCGCGTCCGAGGCCGTGATGGAAAACGTGATGGCGGGTATCTTCCAAGTGAGCTTCCAGCTCTCGAGTGAGGCCGCAGCCGTGAAGGGGCTGTTGCGAAAGTATCGGGACCGGCGGATCGATCTGGCCGACGCTTGCCTTATTGCCATGGCCGGCGAATACGAAGCGCCCGACATACTCACGCTGGACCGGGATTTCCACGTCTACCGCTGGGGCAAGAACAAACCCTTTCGCATCCTGCCCGCGATGCCGTAGCCGGTTGCATTTTTTCGATAGGCGGCCAAGCGAGTGCAACTCAGTCGCGGATGACCTGGATGCGGGATTTCATGGCGTGCTTCTGGCCGGGCGGCAGATCCACGGCATGCTTGCCTACGTTGCAGGTTTCGATGCAGGCCATGCGCTTCCACTCGTCGTCGCCCAGGTCGGACATGGCTTTGGCCTTTGCGGTCCAGGGGTTCCAGACCACGGTGGCGAGTGAATTCTCTTTGCTCACTTCGATGCGGCGGCGCAACGCGCCGTCTATGAGTTCCGCGGTGTGCGGGGTATCCAGGTAGACGCTGTCGGTCTCCGCGGCGATGGTGAGCTCGCCCCGCTGGGTTTTTTCGCGATTGCCTTCTGTTTTGTCGAGGTAATGAAGGCCGTCGAGCCCGCGGATGCGGACCTGGCTGATATCGCCCACGCGGAAATAGGTGTGGAGGGCGGCTTCAAAACGGAGCGGAGACGCGCCGGTGTTGGTCATCTCGAGCTCCATCAGCAGCTCGTGGCCAAAGGTGGCGCGCTGCACCAGGCGAAAATCGGCCGGCCACAGCTTTTTCGTGTCACTGTCGCTCGTGGTGAACATGCTGACGGTGACGTCGTCGCCCTTTTTCTGGATGGACTCGAGCTGCCAGGCTTTGGCGCGGACGAATCCGTGCGCCGGCGCTTTGGGATTCTCTGCATTGTTGCCGAACCAGGGGAAGCAGATGGGCACGCCGCCGCGGATGGCGCTGCCTGGCGCCCACTTGGATAGGGCGCTCAGGAACAGGACTTCCTCCGAACCCTCGGGCTTCCAGGAGGTAACTTCCGCGCCCAGCAGGTACATCTCGCCCGTGGCATTGGCGGCTGTGACAGCGACTTTAGGCAGGCCGCCGTTGCCTTCTACGACGCGGCCTGCGCCCACGGCTCCGAATTTACGGTCGAGGTCTGCTGCGGTTTCGCGGGATGCCATCGAGGTGCCTCCGGATGATTGTTTTGGCTGGAGGATTATGGACTAAGTTTGGGGCTTGTGGCGGGTTTCTGAGCGGGGGGATACGAGGAAGCAGACCGGGCGGGAGCCGGCCTGAAGGCCGGCGCTACAGCAACCGCGCTAGGGCTTTGTGGGCGGCGGGGGCGGTGTGCTCGGCGCGTCTGCGGCGGGGACTGCGACTGGGGCCACTACTTTGAAGTCGGTCATTTTTACGATGAGGCGGAGCTGGTCTTCTCCGGACTTTGTCTTTAGGTAGGCATCGGAGCGGTAATAGGTGGGGAACCAGTATTTGCCGTCCACGTTTTCGTAATAGATCTCGTACATGGTGAAGGGGGAGGCAGGAGCGCCGGAGTCGGCATCGTCTTCATCCTTCTGGGACGTCCACTGGCCGTAGATCTTGACGACGGCCAGGTCGCGATCGTCTATGTAAACCAATCCGGAGAAGAGCTTGTAGTTGGGCAGCAGGCGCTTGGGCTTGACCAGAAAGATGTAGGTGTGCAGCTCGTCGAGCGGCTGCGTGCCTTTGTAGATGAAGTCGTAGTACTTCATCTGGCTGGAGACCAGGGGAAACAGCGGCACCTGAGCGGCGGACCGGGCGTCTACGGCCTCGGACTTCAGATCCAGAAAGTGCTGGGAACTCGTGTTGGTGGTGCGCTCGTAGCGGCGGCCGTTATCGGCGAGATAGACCTCGGTATCTTCGCGGATTTCGCCGCCCTTCTCGCCGCTCGGCGGGATTTCCTGGACGCGCACGGAGCGCTTGAAGCCGTAGAGCTGGTGGGCGCGCATGTATTCGTCTTCGTTGACGGCGAAGGACTCAATGATTTTCTGGGGAGGGATGGGCGGGGCGTCTGCGTGCGCTTCGGTGGGAATGCGGTGGACGGCGTGAGGCGGCGTGGGTGTGAGGGGATCCGCGTTCTGCGCCGCAGCCGGAAGCGCAAAGGCCAGCGCTGCAGCCAGGGAAATCCAGGCGCACGCCAGCCGGCTGAATCCACAGCTACGTGCATTGCGACTGCGATCGTTCACGGAGACTCCGGCACACTGAATTCGATGCGAAACGCGGCGGCCGCGCCGCCCGGATCGAGGGGCGGAAGGGACAGCCGCAACAGCATGGTGTGGAGTTGCGGCTCGAGCGCCAGGCGCGTGCCCTCCGGCGCACCCGACCAGTCTAACGCGAGGGCGGGGCGGCGGGGCTGGCGGATCTGGAGCCGGGTGGCTTCGGCGGGAAGGGCGATGGAAGGGCCGCCGGCGACGAATGCCTCACAGCGATCGAAAGCGGCGCCGGCGTTCTTTTCTGCGTTGTTCCCGGCAACGGTGGGCCAGCAGAACTGGGAGCCTCTGGCTTCCTCGCGCTCCGCAGGGACGGAGCTGAGAACCTGGAACGACTGCGGCACGGGAGGCTCCGGCGGCGGCGCGGCGAAAATCTTTCCGGCGGCTTCTTCGGCGAGGCGCTGCGGATCCGGCAGAGAAAGCGCGACGCGATATTCGACGACCAGCCGGCGCTCGTCCGCAAAACGCGCGGTCTTTTCGATTCGCGCGCCGTGGGGATACACGTCGGGCGCGTCGTAGGACATGTGCAGCG
>DATFZR010000195.1:0-2415 GCA_035314265.1 Candidatus Acidiferrales bacterium | reverse complement strand
AAATCGCAGCTCTCGCCGCGCGGCTCCAGCGCGAAATCCCGCCCGACCAGATCGCGCAGCTCGCCACGCGCGATTCCGTGCAGGCCGTGCGCGGCATGTTCCGGGCCTGGGGAGTTGATCCCACACACTCTCGCCCGGCGGGCGAGCAGCTCCTCCGTCGCGTGCTGCAAGGCAAAGGACTCTACCGCGTTTCGAATGTCGTGGACCTGAATAATCTGGGCTCGTGCGAGACCGGCTGGCCATGGGGCAGCTTCGATCTGGAGCGCCTGCATGCGCCTCTTGTTTTCCGGCACGGACGCTCCGGCGAAGCCTATCTGGCTATTGGCAAAGAAACGTGGCCTGTGGAAGGGAAGCCGGTGTTGTGCGACGCGGAGGGCCCGTTCGGCAGCCCCATCCGCGATTCGCAGCGGACGATGGTTACCCCCGAATCGCACGGCATCCTCACCGTGATCTTCGCGCCCGCCGGCGCCGCGGCGGATTCCATCCTGCGCGCCGCCGAGCGCCACGCGCAGCGCCTGCGCGAATTCGCAGGCGCTACTGAAACGCACTGCTCACCCCGCTCGTAATTAGAGCAGTCCATGCGCATCGCCGGGCGAACGTGCGTGCAGGCCATTGTGAGGCGGGCTGCTTTCGCCTTCGCGCTCGCCCTTCCGCTCGCGGGCTGCGCTCATCCCGCCTCAACGCTCCCCAGCCCGCAGAACGCCAGCGAAGAAGCGATCCGTTTCACGAACGGCGACATCACCCTGGCCGGCACGCTGATCCTGCCTGCCGGCGCCCAGCCGCATCCCGCCGTGGTCCTCTTCCATGGCTCGGGACCGCAGGAAAGGGATCTGTTCACAGCCCGCTGGTTTGCCGCGCAAGGGGTCGCCGCACTGGCTTACGACAAGCGAGGCGTGGGCGAATCCACCGGCAACTTTCGAAAAGTGCCGTTCATGGACATCTGCGACGACGGTCTTGCAGGCATCGCGTACCTGAAGTCGCGAAAGGAGATCGATCCGAAACGCATCGGCGTCTGGGGCCTCAGCCAGGGAGGATGGCTCGGGCCGCTTGCGGCATTGCGTTCTGCCGACGTGGCCTTCGTCATCGCCGTGTCGGGCCCGGGCGTTTCGCCCGGCGAGCAGATGATCGTCTATTACGCGAATGAACTGCGGGCGCAAGGCCTCTCCGAGAGCGACATCCAGCAGGCCAGCGCCCTGCGCCGCGAAGTTTGGAGCTATCTCTCCAGTGGGAAGGGATACGAGAAGGCCCGGGCGGACATGGACCAGGCGCGCGCCAGGCCGTGGTACAACAAAGTGAAAGGGCAGCAGGATGAATTGTTCGGGCGGCTTCAGACGCCTTCCGAACTCAGCAAGCCGGACACTCCGGGGGCCAGGTGGTTCCAACACGAGATGATTTACGATCCCGTTCCGGCACTCGAAGCCTTGCACGTGCCCGCCCTGTTCCTGTTCGGAGACCAGGACCAGCTGATCCCGGTGGAGAAAAGTGTGGAAGTGATCCGGCGGGTATCGGCGGAAAGCGGCCATCGCGACTTCACGATTCGCGTGTTTCCCAATGTGGACCACGGCATGCGCCTCACCACCACTGCGGCGGAGGGCACGATCGATCCTGAATATCTCCAGACTATGAGGACCTGGCTGGCCACGCACGTAGGAAGCACGGCTGACCAGCCACGGAAGAGATAGCTCGGGCGCCGCGCCCGTTCGGGCTTCGGGTCGCCCGCCGCTGTGGCTCCCTGGCCGTCCCGCGGGGTTGTGCTGGAGTTGCGTCCGCATGTATCTTGGTCCTTTACATAAGGAACTTCTGAATGAGCACGTGTCATCGTTACCTTGCGAGTTTCACGATTGCGATCCTGCTGTTGTCCCTGTCCGTCGCTCCGGTGCTTGCGCAAGCTTCCCAACCGCCCCAGACGAAAGCCTTCGCTCCCGCTCAAGTCTCCGGCCACGTTTTCCGCGCGGACACCGGTGAACCACTGGCGGGCGCGCTCGTCACACTGAGTACGACAACAGCGATCCCGGGGACCAGCGACGTATCGCTAAGAACGGCTGGTGACGGAAGCTACACCTTCACCGGTGTGAGACCGGGGGCATATTACGTTCTGGCGTTCCGAGCTGGCTTCCATGGCAAGTTTTATGGCTCGGACAAACGTAGCCTGATGTGTCCTGCGGCCTGCGTATCCGTAGACCCCGCACAAAAACTCGAGGCCGTCGATATTCGCCTCACTGGTGACCCGCCTATCTCTCAGATGAACGACGATGCGATCGCCACCGCCTATCCGGGCCTAGGGGGGCACCTCGGATTCGCGATGGGACGCTTTTCTCCTGACGGCAAGTATTTTGCCGCTGGTTTGGCAGCCATCACCTACGGCGCCACCGAACAGGTGTGGCTGTATGACCTGCGCTCCCATGGGCTCGCGCC
>DATFZR010000194.1:0-2831 GCA_035314265.1 Candidatus Acidiferrales bacterium | reverse complement strand
ATGAGCATCTTTCTCCTCCCAACTCTTTACGTCTGGTGGGCAAGGCCCACCGACCGCCTGCCGAATCCCGACGAAGCTACAAATGCCGTCTAAGAGGTGACCGGTGCGAAAAACATGAAACTCATTGCTACTCTTGCTTTCACGTTGCTTCTCGCGGCTTCCGTTGCCGCTCAAGACTCGCCCTCTCCCGCCGCCTCCGGTGATTTCTTGACGCAGTCCCTCAAAAAGGGAGCCGTCGAGCTGAGTGCTTTGGTCGGCGGAGGAACGGGGCTCGGCCATTCCGATGGTACGCAATTTGTCTACGCTGGTTGTCGGGTGGGCCTCATTCTCACGGGCGATCACCTCCCCGGCTGGCTTCGGGGCAATTTCGAGTGGGCCGTCGACGTCATGCCTCTCTACACCGTCCTGACGCCGGCACGCCCTATCTACGGTGCCAGCATCAAACCCGCTATCTGGCAATGGAATTTCACCCGAGGCAGGAAAATTGCGCCCTACATCGCCGCGGCCGGCGGCGTTGTTTTTAGCACCAGTAACGTTCCGCCCGGCGACACGTCGCAGATCAACTTCACGCCCCAGTTCGTTATGGGCACACACCTGTTCGTAAAGCCGCGACGCGCATTCTTTATTGAAGGCTCGATCGCTCATCTTTCGAGCGCGAGTCTCGGCCCACACAATCCCGGCTACAACATTTCGCTTCTCTTCACCGTCGGCTATAGCTGGTTCAAGCGCGCGCACTGACGCAGATCCTCAGGTTTACGCGCTCAGCCGCTGACGCTCAATGCAGCTCCCACTCCAGCTCGTGCCGCGGGTACGAAAACCGCGACGTCCGCGCGTATCCCAGAAAATTCAGTATCTGCGCCACGCCGTCGCGGTACCCCAGCAAAATCGCCTCCCGCGTCCGGTCCGGATTGAAGTCCAGCGCCGATCCCGGCACCGATTCCTCCGGACAGATTGCAAACGATTTTACGTAGCGGTAGCGCCGCGCCCCCAGCACGATTTCAATTTCCTCGGGATGCAGGCCGTTCTTCTCCGCGGCCCGCTCGCACGTCATGTTGAAGTTGGCGGCGATGCGCAGGTCGTTCACCAGCGTCTGCCGCATCAGGATGTCCACGGCGGAGAGCCCCACGTCCACAAACGTCTTCAGCGTTTTCTTCCGGCCCACCAGCGCATCCATCATGATCAGGAACACCACGTCCGCCCCCAGCCGCACCGCCGGACGCAGCGGCTGGTTTGCGCACAGCCCCCCATCCGCGTAGAGCTTCCCGTGGAGCAGCATGGGCTCGAACGCCAGCGGCAGCGCGGACGACGCCACCACCGCTCCCACCAGGTCCGTGGTCTCCACCACCAGCGAGCGCACAAACTCCGCATCCGCGCCCTGCTCCGCCGCTAGTTTCTCCTTCGGCGTATTCGAAAAGAACACGGGATCGCCCGTCTCCAAATCCGTCGCGCTGAAGATCACGTGGATGGGTGACGCGCGCAGCTTCTCCTCCGACAGCCGCTCGCGCACGAACCGCGCCCGTTCGTAATTCGGAAACAGCCCCGGCCGCAGCGGCAGGCGCAACAATTTGTGCATCAAGCCGCTCACCGGCGATCTCCACAGTTTGCGCGACGCCACCATCCCCGCCACCAGGATCACGATGCCCGCCCCGCCCGCCGGGTACAGCCGCACCAGCTCCCGGAAATGCTGCACGAAATTCAGCTCGTCCAGAAGCCCCACCAGGAACACGATCACAACGGCGTTTCCCAGGATCGAATACACCGCCCTGCGCCGTTGGACTTTGAAGGGTTTTCGCGACACCAGGCTCCGCACGATGTAGTTCACATACGGCAGATGGTCGTATAGCAGCAGCATCACCAGCCCCGCCAGCCCCAGCAGCAGCCATGTCAGCTTCGGATTACGCAGAGTCAGCGTGTAGCCCCCCGACGCCAGCACCGCAAACAGCAGGTTCGCCGCCCCCGCCCAGAACGCAATCAGCCCGCCCAGCATCCATGCGTAACGCGTCCACTCGATGCCCACCAGCGTCGGCGTCACCCCCAGCCAGTGTCCCACCACCGCCTCGGCATTCCCCACCAGCGTGTCCGAATTTCCCGCGAATCCCGCTGCGTTGATGCTGCCGATGGAAGTCGCTGCGATGATGTGCGTGGGAATCTGTGCGTCCTGGAAGGCCAGCAGCGCGCCCGCCTGGTAGGCCCCGCGCGTCCCGCCGCCGGAAAGCGCAATCGCGATGCGTCCCGGAAAATTTGCCCACACCGCCCGCGCCCCTTCGCTCTCCAGGCGCGCCCCGAACTCCACGCGTGCGCGGTTCAATTCCTCATTACTGATTCCGGCTGGCACGGGCCGCGATTCTTCCATCCACCCTCTCCTCTCAACGCGCGAAGGACAGGCATTTCTGCCTGTCCCGTTCGAGAACGCCCAGCAATGCCCAACTCAAACCACCCGCTACAGCAGCCTCACGCCGCCATCTTCGAGCTCGCCCGCCCCGGCATCACACGTCCCAACACCGCATGCACCGGCCAATACGCCAGCAGCACCAGCACGGTCCACACAAACAACAGGTGCACAGGCGCCGGCCCCCAAGTATGAAACGTCACCAATTCCTTCTGCGCGAAATTCAGGTTCAGTCCCGGATCCACCATCCGCGACGCCACCAGCACCACAGCCGCCAATCCCGCCTGGAACGCCCACGCCCGCCGGTCGTAGCCCGCCTTCCACACCCCCCAGAGCGCCGCCAACGGCACGGCCAGGTGGTCAAACGACAGCATCCGCACCCACAGCGGATAGTTCGCGTTCCACATATACTCCGTCCCGCCCGTCAGTCCCGGCCCGTGTG
>DATFZR010000193.1:0-2777 GCA_035314265.1 Candidatus Acidiferrales bacterium | reverse complement strand
AGGATCCCGATCAGCCGGTGTGCGTCGTACACCACTCGCCCGCCCACGATCGTTGCCACCACCTTCGCTTCCCTGATTTTCTCCGCTGGAATGGCGAACAGGTCTGCGTCCAGGATCACCACGTCAGCCAGTTTCCCCGGCGTCAGTGACCCCTTCTGCGTGTCCGTAAACTCCGCGTAGGCCGATCCCAGCGTGTAGGCTTCGATCGCCTCCGCGAGGGTGATCCTTTGTTCCGGGATCCATCCACCGGGGTTCTTGCCGTCCAGTGTCGCCCGCGTGACGGCCGCATACAGTCCCAGCAGGGGATTGAGCGGAGCGACGGGCCAGTCCGTGCCGAACGCCAGCTTTACCCCGTGATCCAGCAGGCTGCGCCATGCGTGTGTGCTTTTCGCCCGCTCGTGGCCAATCCGTTTCTCCGCCCACGTGCCGTCTTGAATGGCCTGCGTGGGCTGCATGGAAGCGATCACTCCCAGCCTCGCAAAAGTCTCGTAGTCGGAGGGCAGCAGGTGTTGCGCGTGCTCGATGCGCCAGCGCCGCCCGCGGGCCGGTCCCGGCCCATTCCGCCGCGCAATCTCCTCGTATATCGCCAGAATCTCGTGGTTCGCCCGGTCGCCGATCGCATGGACGGCAATTTGCAGCCCCGCCGCGTCGGCCGGTTGCGCCATCGCAAGCATATGTCCTTCCGGAAGCATCATCGCGTTGAACAGGCCGTGAGAATCAGGCGCGTCGCTGTACGGCTCGTTGAGGAGCGCTGTAGTCGAGCCCAGCGAGCCATCCGCGAAACCCTTGAGCGCCCCCGTGCGAATCCAATCGTTGCCGAATCCCGCCGTGATGCCGGCCTGCACCTGCGCCTCGTAGAGCTGGATCGGCGTAATGCCGTAAAAGCGCGTGGTCAGCTCGCCCGCCTCCAGCAGCTTCTGATAAACGCGCATTTCGGCCCCGTGGCTGATGTCCTGCACGGAGGTAAGACCCACGATCCGTGCCTCATTCAGGCCGGCGCGAATGGCCGCGGTAAGCCGTTCCTCGCTGGGCGCGGGAATCACTTTCCGGATCAGGCCCCCGGCGGCATCTTTTAGCGCGCCGGTGGGGTTCCCGTCGGCATCGCGCACGATCGTTCCGCCGGGAGGATCAGGCGTGTTGCGGTCTACTCCCGCAAGTTTGAGCGCCGCGCTGTTGGCCAGCCCCATGTGGCCGTCGTAGCGGTCGAGCCACGCCGGATTGCCGGGAGTGACGCCGTCAATCCACTCGCGCGTCGGCAGCGTGGCGCCGGGAAATTTCTCGTGGTCCCAGCCGCCGCCCAGCACCCATTCGCCCTTCTTTAGCCCGCCCGCGTAAGCCGCGACGCGCCGGGTGAACTCTTCCCGCGTTGTGGCGTCGCCCAGGTTCACCTGGCTCAGCAGCATGCTGCCGTCCACAAAGTGCACGTGCGAATCGTTGAATCCAGGCAGCACCGTTGCGCCGTGGGCGTCCAGCACCTTCGTGCTCGGGCCGATCCATGCGCGGATTTTCCGGTCCGTGCCAACGGCGCGGATGCGCTCGCCGCTGATGGCCAGCGCCTGCGCCTCGGGGCGGCTCTGGTCCACCGTATGCACCTTGCCGTTGACGATCACCAGGTCTGCCGTCACATGCGCCGGCGGCGCCTGTCCGGCTCCCGGGAAGGCAAAGAGAGAAATCACGGCAGCCGCGCAGAGAGCAGCCCGCATGGGAACAGACTTCATCAGAGTTTCCTTTCGACGGGGTTGCCTGCCTTCATCAAGACCTGCTGCAAGGGAAGAGCGCTTCATGACGATTCGGGAGTACCGTTCACCGCGCTCCCCACTTCAGCTTGGCGCGCAGAATCTCGAAGTACAGCTTGCCGGGCGGACGCACCAGCCGGAATTTGTTGCGCGACTTCGTTACCACCACCCGGTCGCCGTCATGCAACTCCACGCCCACCTGCCCGTCAATGGTCAGGAACGCGGCTTCCTGCCCGCTGGCCACCACGAGTTCGATCTTCATAGTGTCCGGCACCACCAGCGGGCGGTTGGAGAGCGCGTGCGGGCAGATCGGAGTCACCACAAACGCGCCCACGTAGGGATACAGGATCGGACCGCCGGCCGAAAGCGAATAGGCCGTCGAACCGGTGGGCGTCGCGAAAATAATGCCGTCGGCCTTGTAGCTGCACGCGTACCCGCCGTCGAAATAGAGGTCCAGGTCCAGGATGCGCGCCATGGCCGCTTTGTTGATCACCACGTCGTTCAGCGCACGGTGACGCGCCGACGTCGTGCCGCCACGCTCCAGCGCAACCTCCAGCAGCACGCGCTCGCTGATTCGGTAATTCCCGGCCAGCGCAAGCTCCAGCGCCGCATACAAATCCTCCCGCGGAAAGCTGGTCAGAAATCCCAGGCCGCCCAGATTGATGGCCAGCACGGGGATATCGTGCTCGTCGAGCGCGCGCGCCGCGGCCAGCAATGTCCCGTCGCCCCCCAGCACCACGGCCAGGTCCGCGCGCCGTCCCAGCTCGCCACGTTCCACCGCCAGCGCCGGCGACCCCACGCATTTCGCCGTCTCTTCGTCGTACAGCACCTCCAGCCCGCGGCCCTTCAGCCACTCGGTAAGCCCCGGCACGATCGCGCACAGGTCTTCCTTTCGCGGTTTGGAGATGATTCCGACGGTGTGAATGGCGGAAGCCATGCTGGCGTGCGATTCTACTTCACTCAATGGAATTTGTAACGGCGGCTCCGAGCCAGCGCATTTTGGGAATGCGGGCCTCGGCCTCGATGCGTTCTGATTGCGCG
>DATFZR010000192.1:0-10336 GCA_035314265.1 Candidatus Acidiferrales bacterium | reverse complement strand
CACCGCGAAAAAGATATTGCCGGTGAGCCGTGGAACGATCGGGAATGTGAGTTTCGTGATGCCGGAGGGCTGCCACGCGACCGGCAGCCCGGGAAAGGAGGAGCGCGCCGCGGTGATTCCGAACTGGAACATCCAATCGTGCGGCAGGTAAAAAATGGCCGAGGGAGTGAGCGCCAGTACGTGTGCCGTCGAGTACCAATACCACTGCTGGTGATAGTTCACCTCGATCCCGCGAACAAAGTGATGGCCGGGAATCGAGCCGCCCTGGTCCAGTTCGAAGAACGCTTCGCTGCGGGGGATGATTCCGTCGTCGTGATTCCAGGTGGCGCCAGCGGTGATCGTTGTGTGCGCCAGCGGTTTGTACGTCACCTGGGCCAGATTGCGCACGGCCTGCCCGCCGAAGCGGTTCCAGTAGGAGACCTCAAAGTAGCTGATCCATTGCGCGTTCCAGTCCGTCTTCAGGCCGTTCGCAAAGGCGCCGGCGGTGCTTGTGTAATTGAACATGTCGATGTCAGTTCCCACGTGGTATTCCTGGCGCGGCGCCTCCGCTACGGATTCGAGGCCCTCGCGCGCGCTGGGATCCTCCGGCGCCAGGCGATGGGCCTCTGCAAACGCCTCGCGCGCCTCGCGCGTGCGCCCCAGAGCGCGCAACACCTGACCCTCTTCGATCAGCACGTCTGCGCGGTGGGCATCCACGGCACGCGCCTGCTTCAGCAGTTCCAGCGCGTCCTCCAGATGGCCCTGGCGGCGCAGCACGCCGGCCAAGTCCAGCAAGGCATCGGAGTCGTTCGGCGCGGCGGCCAGCACGCGACGGAACTCCGCCTCAGCCTCCGTCAGCCGGCCCAACCGCGCGAGCGCGCGGCCATGCCAGCCCACCGCGTCCATATCCTTCGGAAAAGCGGCCATCCATTTTTCGGTCAGTTCGAGCGCGCCCTGCGCGTTCCCGGCATCCAGCAACGCGCGCACCTGCACGTCCCAATCGTCGTCAGGTCCCGGCGCAGCCGCAGCCGCCCCTGCGCGGGCGGAGCACATCGCTGCCACGGCCAGCAGCAGCCAGGCCGCCACTGCAGCAAACAGGCGCACTGTTGCGAAACGGCACACCAAACCGCATGCCCTCCTTTCATCTGTATCGGCATGAAACGCGGATTTCTGGAGTTGGGTGCTGAGAGGGGAAGTCAGGTCCTCGTGGCAGGGCGACGGGACTCCCGTGCCCACTGTGGCGGCGCGTGCCCTGCTACTTTCGAGGTGGGGTGCTGCTGGCTTCCCAGAGCGCGAGGAGCGCTTTGCCTTCGGCCTTCTCCAGGCGCAGGCCGAGCCATTCCGCCACGGTCGGCCCGATACCCAGCAGTTGCACGCCTTCGATTCTTCCGGCACGTACGCCGGGACCATTCACAATCAGCGAAGAATTCATCGTCTCGCGGTCGGGAGGGAAGCCGTGCAACCCGGGACTCGTCGCGTGAACGATCGCGTCGCCGCTCACACCGCCCCGGAGCCGAACCCGTCCGCAGCCTCGATGGCCGCCGTCCGCAGCGTATGCGCAGGCGTCCCGGCGCGTGGGCCCGCGGCGGCGAAAGCGGCGAACACCGCTGTAGACGCCGTTAGGAACGCCAGTCACAGATTCCTTCGCAGAGGGCGCATGCCTCTCCTCCCGGCAAACGGAACCCACCCGTTGCAGCGCGCGCCCGGAGGCGCTATCGTGCTCTCTCCCGCAGGAGTGGGTTCCACATGAACGAACGCGATTACTACATCGAAAAAGAAGAGACGAAACAGAGCACGCTGGTCTGCCCGCATTGCCGCCAGGAAGGCACGTTCCCGATTCGCTGGAAGACGCGGACCAAGAAGGACCGGCTGCCGGGCGGCGCCACCAGCGACGACCGCGCCAAATTCGACAAGGCCCGCACCTATATGGTGCGCGTGGACGACATGGTGGCCTGCCGGAACCTGAAGTGCCGCAAGCGCTTCGAGCTCACCGGGCAGACCGTCGTCTTGCTGTAACTGCGCCCGGCGGCAACGCCCGGCCCTCAACGCCATTGCGGCCGGGCTCGGGATGCCGCTCAGGCTGAAGCCTGCGCCGCTAAATCTCCGGGTACATCTCGAAAAACGCTTCCACGGACTGGCGCAACTGCGTCTCGATTTCTTCCTTGCTGCCCTCGATCAAATGCATGGTGATCTGACCGGTGCGCCCGCCCTTCAGCGCCACCGGAGCGCCCTTCACCTCTTCCAATTCGTCCGCAGGAAACAGCCGCATGCCGTAGACGAGTGCCAGCTTTGCCATGATTCTCTCCCGCGCATGAGACTACCCGCCTCGCCGGAAGCGGTCAAATTCCCTCAGGCATCCGCCGCGTCCCGCGGCCATTGACAGCCCGAGCCGCCGGGAATAGGTTACTCAGCAATTATGAGCCGCCACCGGCTGACGCTGCGCCTGCTTCCCGAAACCTTCGCCATTTGCAGGCTTGACCCGCACGCCCCGCTTCCGGCCTGGGTGCCGCAGCGCGCCTTTACCGCGAGCATCCGTACGGCCGACGAGCTTTGCGTCTATTGCGCCGGAGATGCCGTTCCGCCGGACGTTCGCGCCGAAAGGGGATGGCGCGCCCTGCAGCTCGTCGGCCCGTTCGACTTCAGCGAGTTTGGCGTGATCGCTTCCGTTGCCGGGCCGCTCGCCGAGGCCGGGATCAGCATCTCCGTGCTGGCCACTTTCGACACAGACTACATTTTCGTGCGCGCGGAAGCGCTCGAGAGCGCCGTGGAGATTTTGCAAGCGGGAGGCCACCGCATCGCGGGACCGGATTGAGCGGAGGCCGCGGCAAAGCATCCTGCCCGCGCAGGCCGGCATCGGACCAGAACGAGGCGGCTCAAGGCCGCTTGAATGTTTCGGGGGAGCGCGATGAGACGAATGCATCTCTGCTCGCTGTGCGCTGCCGGCGTCGCGCTGATCGTTGCGCTGCCGGCCACGGCGCAGACCGTGCCCCCTCCCGCACTTCCTCCTGTGCCTCCGCCTGCGGCTACAGCGCCGCCGGCTTCTCCACAGGCGGTTGTGACGGCCAAGCCGCAGCAGCAGATTCTGGTTCCCGTCGGCACGCGTTTGCCGCTCGTCCTGCACAACGGGATCTCCACGCGCAACGCGCATCCCGGCGATCCGGTCTATCTGGAGACTCTGTTCCCCATCCTGGTGGACGGACGCATCGTGATCCCCGCCGGCTCCTACGTGAGCGGTGAAGTGACGGAAGCGAAGCGTCCCGGGAAAGTGAAAGGCCGCGGCGAGATTATGATTCGCCTCACCACGCTCATTCTGCCCAATGGCTATCAGGTGAGCTTCAATGCCACGCCCAGTAACGCCAGCACGGGCGGGGCCGATGAGGTGAACAAAGAAGGGAAGGTCACCGGCCCCTCCAACAAGGCCGGCGACACCGGCACGGTAATTAAGACCACGGCCGCAGGAGCCGGGATCGGCGCGATTGCCGACGGCGCAAAGGGCGCGGGCATCGGCGCGGGGGTGGGTGCGGCAACGGGCCTGGCCGCTGTGCTGCTCACGCGCGGGCCGGAGCTTCAGTTTCCGCGCGGGTCAACGCTTGACGTAACGTTGGATCGCCCGCTCTATCTGGACGCCTCGCGCGCGCAGTTCACAGACCCGGGCCGCGCTTCGACGCTGGCGGGCCCGTCGAACCGCGATCACTCTCACCAAACACCGTTCTAAGCGGCGCCCTTCAGCCGCTGACGGACTGGGATTTCTGCGCAAAGCGCATTGCGCTGAAGGCTTCCAGCGGCAGCGAGGTTTTTCCTTCCGTAATCCACTCGCCCAGGGCGCGCGCGGTGGCCGGCGCCAGCAGGATGCCGTTCCGAAAATGTCCTGTGGCAAACCAGAGCCCTTCGATGTCCGCCGGTCCGAGAACCGGCAGGTGGTCCGGCGTATCCGGCCGCAGACCGCACCACGTTTCGACGATGGGCGCGCCCGCGAGGCCCGGCACCATGCGCACCGCGTCGTTCAATAGCCCACCGATACCCGCCGCGGTAGTCACTTTCTCGAAGCCGGCATGTTCCACCGTCGCGCCCACCAGCAATCGCCCGTCGCCGCGCGGCACCAGATAGGACGGGCCGCGCACTACATGCCGCAGAGGCATGCTCGATGGGCGCAGCGCGGCCATTTGCCCGCGCGCGGGAATCGTGGGCGCGTATCGTTCCGCTCCCTCGATCTGTGCGGTGTAGCATCCCGCGGCTATCACCACGCGGCCAGCAGCCAGCCGTTCGCGCTGCGTTTCCACGCCCGTCACGCGCGCGCCGGAGGTTGCGATGCGCGTCACCGCATCGCCCACGCGGAACTCTACGCCCTCGCGCTCCGCCGCTTTCGCTACCGCTTTCGTCAGCAGCCGGTTATCCACGGAGCCTTCGTCCGGCAGGTACGCGCCCGCGGCGGCATCCTCGGCCAGCGCCGGCTCCATGCCGCGCAGTTCAGCGGCATTGAGCGTTTGCGGCGTGAAGCCGGCCGCGCGCAATCGAGTCAGCCATTCGCGCAGGCGCTCGTCCGCGCCGCTTCCGAAAAACACCTCCAGCGCGCCGCCGCGCCGGTAGCCCGCGGGCATTCCAGATGTCTGCTCGATCTGTTCGACGAATTGCGGGTACAGCGCCATGCTCGCGTTGGCAAACGGGACGAGCGGCTGCGCCTCGCTCGATTCGGCGGCGGGAGTCAGCATGCCCGCGGCGGCCCAGGAGGCTTCCTTTCCCGGCTCCTGGCGGTCGAGCGCCAGCACGCGCAGGTGGCGGCGCGCCAGTTCGTGGGCCACGGAGCAGCCGATGATTCCAGCGCCCACGATGATGACGTCGGGGGATTCCACGCGACGAGTCTAGCAAAAACTGAAAAGCGGGAATCGAAATTCGAAAGTCGAAAAACGGGGAGCGCGGTGGCGGGCCGTTACGTTAGCGGTGGGCTGCGAAGATTCGCTCTACAGCGAGTTCACCAGCTCCGCCGACAGCAGGCGCGCTTTGTCCGCCAGAATGCGTGCGCGGCTCCAGTCGGGAAGTTCGCTGGCTTCGCGGGCTTGCCCCAGGAAGCTCTGGATTTTTTCCACCATGTCGCGCTGCACGTCGTTCAACTGGCGTCCGGATGTACGCCGCAGGTTGGATTCGGCCTCGGCGATGGATTTTTCCGCCTGGCCTTTCAGTTCTGCTTCCTGCGCCGGGGAGATGCGCTGCGTGATCTGCGGCGGCGCGGGCTTCGGCGTGGCCGGTTCCGGCGCAGGCGCGGGTGTGGGAGGCGGCGTCACAGGCCTTGGCCTGGGCTCCACGGGCTTCGGCGTGGGGACGGCCGGTGAAGGATTTGCCGGCGTCGCATCTTTTTCCGCGGGGTGCGCGGGCGCGGGACTTGCGCCGGCATCGGTCCCCGTGGCTGGCGCGGGCGTTGGCTGCACGGCTTCTTCCGGCTGTGGCGTGGCCGGCGGAGGCGCCGCCTGAACGGCCTGGTGGTGGCAGGCCACTCCGCCCGCGCACACGATGGCCAGCAGCACGGCCTGGACGCTTTTTTTGCTGGGCGGCGTCATGGCGTTTCAGCGGGCCAGCGGCAATTGGAGGAGAAAGGTGGTCCCGCGGCCGGCTTCGGACTCAAAGTCTATCGAACCGTTATGGAGTTGCACAATCCGAAATGCGGTAGCGAGTCCCAGGCCGCTGCCCGAGGGCCGCGTGCTGAAAAAGAGCTCGAAAATCCTGCGCCGGTGCTCGGGAACGATGCCGTGCCCGGTGTCGGCCACCAGGATTTCCGCGAATTCCCCTTTGCGCCGCAGGGTAATCGTCAGGCTTCCTCCCTGCGGCATGGCCTCGCAGGCGTTCAGCACCAGATTCATCAGCGCTTGCTGGAGCAGCGCCTGGTCCACTCGCACGGGGGGCATCAGGTCGGGCTGCTCCACGCTGGCGCGCACTCCCGCGCGTTCGATTTGCGGCCGCGCCAGCGCCATCAAGCCGCCCACCAGCTCGAAAAGGGAGGTCTCTTCCAGATGGAGCTCCACCGGCTTGGTGAAATCGAGGAACCTTTTGACCACGCGGTCCAGCCGGTCAATTTCCGTGTCCAGGACGTTGATTGCAGTACGCGTGGCCTCGGGATCGGAGGGCAGGCTCTCGCGCAGGTTTTCCAGCCACAGGCGCATCGAGTTCAGCGGGTTCTTCACCTCATGGGCCACGCCCGCGGTCACACGCCCGAGCGCGGCCATGCGCTCGGAAACTTCCAGCTCCGAGTCCAGCCGTTCGAGCGAGTCGAGGTCCCGCAGCGTGACCAGCGCGCCCATCTGCGACCCGCCCTCCGCGATTTCGCGGACGCTCGCGCGCACGCGTTGCGGCCCCGCGCCGCCGTCCAACACCACCTCCACGTCGCCCACGTCGTGCAGCCTGCCGCCGGCCATACCCAGGGCGCGGCCCAGTGGCTGGTCCGCCGGAAACACCTGGCTCGCCGTGTGCCCGATCAGGTCTTCGGGTTTGCGTCCCAGGAATTTTTCCACTGCCGGAGTGGCCAGCACCGCCTGGCCCGTGGCGGAGAAGACGAGCAGCCCGTCATCCAGGCCGGCGGTGAACGCGCTCAGGTTTTCCCGCAGGCCGCTGAAGATGGCCCGCACGCCGCGCAGTTGCTGCCCGATTTCACTGATCTTCGTGCTCACCTGCCCGAGTTCGTCGCCGGAGTGCAGGGGCTGCCCTCCAAACTGGCCCTGGGCGATGCGGTCGAGTTGCGCGGTAATCTTCTGCAGCGGGGCCAGCGTGATGCTGCTGATCACACCGGCGAGCAGCGCGGAAACGAGCACGCCGATCAGGGCGAATTGCGTGGCCGCGCGCAGCGTGGGCGAAATCTCGTTGCGCAGGAACGCCGAGTTCAGCCCCACGCGGATTTCGCCGAAGGCGCGGTCGCCGAGGTTCAGCGGCAGGGTAACTTCGTACACGCGCGGTGGCCCGTACAGCACGCGGAGCTGTTCGATGAAGTCGAACTGGGTGAGCGTCTCCAGCCGCGCCCGCGGCAGGCGCATGTGCCCCTCCAGCTTTTCGTCGCTGGACACCAGCGCCACGCTGTCGTGGTCCACGATGGAGACTTCGTAGATCGTGGGCAGCACCATGGGCGCTTGGAGCGCCGCGGACATGCTCGAATCTTTCTGCAGCACGTCGCGGACGTAGGTTTCCAGGTCCGCGTCGCTATCCGTAGCAGGGGTCAGGCCGCGGGCCGCCGCGTCTTCCAGCGAGCGCTGCGCCTGGTCCAGGATAAGCTGCGCCACGTAATGGGCGCGGTCGTCGAGATTGCGGAAGGTCTGGCGCACCAGCGCCGCCACAGACACCACGGAGACCAGCGCCACCACGGTGAACACCAGCAGCGCGGTGGTCAGCGTGAACTTAGTCTTCAGGCGCAGCCGCATGTTCGTGTTCCTGGCTGGCGTATTCCTTCAGCTTGTTGTGCAGGGTCTTGAGGCTGATGCCCAACAGCTCGGCGGCGCGCGTCTTGTTGTTCCCCGTGGCTTCCAGCGTCTGGCGGATCAGTTCCCGCTCCACTTGGTCCACCGTCACGCCGGGAGGAAAACGCAGGGCTCCCAGCGAGGCCATTCCCGTGGCGGCCGGACGGCCGAACTGGGCGGGCAGGTGCTGGCGGACGATCGTTTCGCCGGAAGCCACGATCACGGCGTGCTCCAGAACGTTGCGCAGCTCGCGCACGTTGCCCGGCCAGGTGTGCGCGCGGAACGCTTCCGTAACGTCGGAGCTGACGCCGCGCAGCCGCTTGCCATGTTTGGCCGAGACGTCGGCGAGTATGGCGTCCACCAGGGCGGGAAGGTCTTCTTTCCGCGCGCGCAGCGGCGGCAGGTGGATGTGGAACACATTCAGGCGGAAGTACAGGTCCTGGCGGAGCAGTCCCTGCGCCACGGCCTGCTCGGGATCCTTGTTTGTGGCCGCGAGCACGCGCACGTCCACCGGCGTTTCGGATTTTCCTCCCAGGCGGCGCACCTTGTGGTCTTCCAGCACGCGCAGCAGCTTGGCCTGCGTGGCCTGGGGCATTTCCCCAATCTCGTCCAGCAGAAGGGTTCCGCCGTCGGCCAGCTCGAAGCAGCCCAGGCGGCGCTCCGCCGCGCCGGTGAACGCGCCTCTCTCGTGGCCGAAGATTTCGCTTTCCATCAGGGATTCCGGGATGGCCGAGCAGTTGATGGCTACGAAGGGACCGCCGGCGCGGGGAGACAGCCGGTGCAACGCGCGCGCCACCACTTCCTTTCCCGCCCCGGTTTCTCCGGTGATCAGCACGGAGGCGCTCGAGGGCGCGGCCTGCTCCACGGCCTGAATCACCTCGCGCATGGATTTCGACCCGCCCAGGAGTTCGCCCAGCCGTCCGGCGGCGCGCAGTTCGCGCGTCAGGGCGGCCACCTGGCGCCGATCACGCACGCGGCCGAGGGCCCGGTCCAGAAGTGCGCGCAGGATCTGGGGTTTCAGGGGCTTTTCGATGTACCAGAAGGCGCCCGATTCGATGGCGTGCACGGCGCGTTCTTCGCTGCCCTTGCCGGTGATCAGGATGGCGGGGACTTCGTTCAACTGGTCGCCCAATTCGCGCAGGAATTCCAGGCCGTCTCTTCCCGGCAGCTCCACATCGGCAATGATGACGGCGGGCCGGAAGGAGGGGAAGGCCTTCAATCCGTCTTCAGCACTCTCCGCGCCCAGAACCTCGTACCCCCACTTGCGCAACAGGGCTTCGTAGCCTTTGCGCGCGTTTTCTTCGTCTTCGACGACCAGGATGCGGCCGCCGGATGCAGATGTCTCTGTCATGGAATCGTGTGCGACTCCGCTCGGGGCGAGAAACGGGGGCAGGCGGCTCCGCTTCTTCTATCCATAACCGTAGCACGCGACGCGGCACATTGCACCTGTTCGGCAGCCGGGCGTTCGAGCGAGACAGTTGCGGGGCCGCCGTCTGTGCGGGGGCTGCTATTGGCCCTCTGACACCACGGCATAAATTTGTAGTTTGAGGTTTCTGCCTGGGTTGACTAGAATCGGGCGTACGTTTTGCCGGCCGTTGGTGTGTCTTCCCACGGGGTTGCGGCCGGCAGAACAGACCGCGAAGCGGCCGTGTCCGCGGGGGATGTTTGGATACGGTTCGCCGATTGATTCTTCGCACTCTTAGGCAGGTTGTTCAGGAGGAGGACGTCATGAGACTGCTCGCGCGCCCTGTGGCGGCGCTGGCCTTGGGCTTGGTTCTAGGGGTGCCCGTCTGGGCGGCAGCAGATGATGCCCCTAAATCGGACCCGCCGGCGAAGAAGAAGTCGACGGCTGACAAGGCGCCCGACGCGGCCACTGTTACCCCTGGCCCGAAGACCGATTCGACGGATACTCCCGCGACGCCGGCGGCTGCTCCCGTGGCCACGGCGCCTGCACCGGACCCTGCGCCAGCGCCCGCACTTCCTCAGGCGCCCGCGGACAAGGCCTCGGGAAGCGCGAGCGTGGATCCCGTTGCGCCTCCCACCGGAGAACGCGCTACGACTTTTACGATTGAATCGGGCGAGACGCTCGGGAAGCATGTGGTGGCTGTAAGCGCGGGAGTGGACAAAATCTCGCGCGCGCCCGGCGACGTGACCGTTCTCGGCGTGAACGTAGACCTCGCCGTGGGCATCACCGACCGCATCTCCGCCTTCCTGGAATTCAATCCGTACGACCACATCCATGCGGGACGCCCGACGGAACTCAGCCTGAATCCCACGCTGTCGGGCTGCCCGCTGGTGCCATTGAACAGCCACCAGAGCACCATCTACCACTTTATTGATTGCGGCGCGGGAACGGCTGGCGCGGCTTACGTGGAGGATTATCCCTTTGCGAGCCACAACGGCGGGGGCGTAGGGACCCTGGACTTCGGCTTCAAATTCAACCTGCTCTCGCAGCAGCGCGGCAGCCCCATCGCCGCGGCAGTGCGCACCGATTTCATCATCCCCACCGTCACCGGACTAAGCGACCTGCTGAACAATGAGGTGCAGAACGGCGAATTCAACTTTCAGGTCATGCTGGCCGTCAGCCGCAAGTGGGGCGGCACCATCGAGACCGCGTTGAACCTGCCCGTGCTGATCACCATCGACCCGCGTTCCGGCGGCGTGGCCCTGCTCCACCAGGCCAAACAGTTTCGTCCCAGCTTCGGTTTCACCGCGTTCCCCAACAAGCGTTTCCAGATCATTTCGGAATACAACCTCGTGGTCTTTTTCGGCTCGGCCACGCAGAATACGACCTTCGGGCCGCGCGATCCGCTCGACAGCGTTTCCGGAATCCGCTACTACTTTTTCAAGAATTTCGCGCTGGATCTGGGCTACCGCTCCACGTTCGGCCTGAACCAGGTCACAGACAAGAACGGCTTTGTCAT
>DATFZR010000191.1:0-2147 GCA_035314265.1 Candidatus Acidiferrales bacterium | reverse complement strand
GCGGTGGAGGCGGTGGGGGAGGCGGAGGAACAGGCCCAGGATTCGGTCCAGGCGGTGGCGGATCGGGGGGCGTGCCTGGAGGCGGTGGTACGGGCGCCGGGGGCGTTGGTTCAGGCGGAGGCGGTGGCGCAGGCTCGGCTAGCCAAGCAGGCAGTCTCTGGGAAAGCGGCGGAGGTAGCTCCGGAAGTTCCGGAGGCGGCCTAGGCACTGGTAACGCTACTGGCGCTGGGCCAGGGGCTGGTCCGGGCGGAGGTCCTGGAGCTGGTGGCGGCGCTGGCGGCGGAGTTGGCATTAGTGGCAGTGGAGGCAGCGGTGGCGGCCCTGGCGGTGGCGGCGCCGGCGGCGGAGCTGGTGCTGGAGCGGATGCTGCACCCGGCAAGTGGCTGACGGCCTCAGCCCTCCTCCGTGGCAGCACTCTCGGCGGTGGCGGCCCTGTGGCTGGAGCAACGGGCGCCGGGTCCGGCGCTGGCGGCGCTGGGTTTAGCGTAGCGGAAGAAGATGTCCGCTCGATGCTGGGGCTGTTCGCTCAGCTTGGGAAGTCGCGCAAAGATCCTGAAGCAAAAATGGACGTTCCGACGTTTCAGTCGCGCTTGAGCGCGATGCCAGTGCGCGCGCAATTCACGTTGCAGCAGGCTCTGGCTGGGCTGGCGGCGCAGGCGCCTTCGGAAAAGGCCGACAAGCCGATGTTGCTGAAGCTTGCGGAACACGTAGCCATCCGGTTTGCGCTGGATAGCTATGAGCGCGGCGAGCTGCGCGTGAACGCCGTGAAGCAACTTCTGGATCGCATGAATTCGGAGATTGAAGCACTCCGTAAAATTCTCGGTTCGCAGGAAGAAATGATGGCCCAGGCGGGGCTGTCGGTGCAGACATATACGGAACTGCTCGATCAAGAGTTCTGGGAGCAAGTTCCGGAAGAAAACAAAAAAGAAGTACTGACCTCGGATGAGGCGTGGTGCGTTCCGCCGCGAAACGTAAGAGCCTTCCTGGAAGATATGCTCCGCCGCGGTGAATTGAAAACGGTGAATGAGATTTTGATGAAGTACGCCGCGTGTATCGCGCTGGAAGCGCCCGAAGCGCGGCGCACCACAGCAATTGGACTTTCTGATCTAGCCGAGCTATACGGCAGCGGAGACGGCAGCGCGTTGATGGAGTCCATCCGCCGTCTGGGAAATCAGCTGGCCATCGAGCGGGAGCCCGAGCTGCAAACGCTAATTAGCGCGGCGTTCGTGCGCATGAGCCAGGAAGCCGCCTCCAAGCGCTGCTACCCCGCGATGCAACAGGCGCTATCATCCCTCGATAACATCGAACAGCAGCGGCCAGGATCGACGCAAAGTCTTCGTCCGCGCATCGGCGCCGAAGAGCGCTTGCCGGAGTTTATCGAAGAAGCGCTTCGCGGCGGTCACATCGCTGACGGCATGACGGAAATTCTGGGGCTGATGCCCAAGGCCACGCTGCACTACGTGACAAATCGTTTCGGCCATTGCGGGTTCCGCGAAGACTGCGAAGTCCTCAGCCAAATCGTGCGAGGGCTTGGCGAAGATTCCACCCAGCGGCTGCTGGAGATCTTGCAAACAGCGCCCGCCAACGAAGCCGCCGAGACGATCGGCTTGCTAAGTCATTTCGCTCCCGACGTCGTCGATAAAATTCTTCCTGTGCGTCTGAGCCAGTGGCCACGCTCATCTCACGACCGCGCCGTGCGCCAGCTTTCCTCCGCTCCGCCCGAACAGCGCGCCAAACTGCTCGTCTCTCTTTACGATTCGCTCGACGCACTAATCCGTCCCCTGGCGCTCGACGAAATGGGCATGAGCGGCCAGCACGAATGCATTCCGAAGCTGGTCGAACTCGCGCAGAACGATCACACTCCCCCCTTTCACCGGCTAAAAGCTCTTGAAGCACTGGGCCGCCTGCGGGCCTCGGCTGCCAGCCCCACGCTGCAGCATATTCTGGAAGCGCGACAGGTTTGGCGCTGGGTTTACCCCGCCGAATTGCGAATCGCGGCCGTCCAGTCTCTGATGCGCATAGATCCCACCATGGCGCTGGAAAAACTCAACTCCAGCGGACTCGAGCGCAAAGATTTGACGCTCGAGCCCACGGATCCCGAGCCCAACTCCTCCGCGATGCGCCAGCGGCGCTACGCGCGTTTGAAG
>DATFZR010000190.1:0-6036 GCA_035314265.1 Candidatus Acidiferrales bacterium | reverse complement strand
GTCGCCGAAGTGGCTGGTGCCGTCTTTGCCCAGCGTGGGCGAGGTGTACTTCGCCATGTGCTGGGTGAAGATGTCGCGCGGGGGAACGCCCTTGACCAGCAGGCCGCCGATGTTGCGGATCATCGGGGCGATCCAGTCGCGCTTTTCGAGTGCGTAGGTGCTGCCGACGGAAATCGCTTCCTGGCCGAGGCTCGAATACAGGCCGCCGACGATCTTGTTCTGGCGGAAGAGCTTGGTCATGGTGTCTTCCACGATGCGGTCGAGCAGCATAAAGCGGTAGAGATCGAGCTGCTGCTCGCGGGTGACCGGCGGATTGGATGGGGTTCCCATGCTCGCTGAGCCTATCGCGGCGCCGCCATTGCCGGAGCGTCCGATGGAGTGCATTTACCATCGCGTTCCCATTCGGAAATACGCGCTTCGAGCTCCGGCGTGTCGATTTCGTCGAGCGCCAAGCCGAAAACGCTACCCATCTGCCGCGCGAGCGCGCGCGAGGCTTCGCGGAAATCCACAGCGCGGCCGAGTATCTGTTCGAGCGAGGCAGCCCGGCAGCCGGAGATGCCGCAGGGAACAATCAAATCGAAATAGCGCAGGTCTGTGCTGACGTTCCAGGCCAGGCCGTGCGAGGCGACCCAGCGGCTGACGTGGACGCCGATGGCGCCGAGCTTTGTGGGCGGGAGCGTCGCTTGCGAATCCAGGGGGCGTACCCAAACGCCGGTCTTCCCTTCCCAGTTCGGCAGCAGGCGCCCGGCAGCCACACCCATTTCGACGGAGGCGGCGATCATGGCATCTTCCAGGCGGCGGACGAACCAGACCAAATCGCGGCGCAACCCGCCGAGATCGAAGATGGCATAGGCGACGAGCTGGCCGGGGCCGTGATAGGTGACGTCGCCGCCGCGCTTGGTGTCAAAAAACTCCACGCCCATCTGCTGGAGGACGCGCTCGGAGCCAAGCAGATTCTCGGACTTGCCGTTGCGGCCCTGGGTGATGACGTGGGGATGCTGGCAGAGCAGCAGCACGTCCGGCACGGCGCCGGCCTTGCGCGCTGCGGCTACGCGATACTGCAGGTTGAGAGACTGGGCGTAGGGCAGGAGGCCCAGATTGACCAGCCAGCAGGGTTTGGGTAGTTGTGTGGTCACTGAGAATTCCCGAAAGACGGACATCGAAGTCCGCCTTTAAGCATTGATGCTCATTCCCTTGACGGCATTGAAGCCGTCTCCGAGCGCTTCCCATACGGTGGGATGCGCGTGAATCATGGCCATCATATCGTCCACGGTGGCTTCGAGCTGGAGAGCGGTGACGGCTTCAGCGATGATTTCCGTGGCGAATGGGCCGATGATGTGCACGCCCAGCACTTCTCCGTATTTCTCGTCGGCCACGACCTTTACGAAGCCATCGTGGGATCCGAGGATGGTGGCCTTGCTATTGCCGAGGAACGGGAACTTGCCCACCTTGACGGCGTAGCCCGCCTCTCGCGCGGCGCGTTCGGTGAGGCCCACGGAGCCGATCTGGGGCTCGCAATAGGTGCAATTGGGAATGCGCGCGCGATGGATAGGCTGCGTGGGCTTGCCGGCCATGTGCGTGACGGCGACGATGCCCTCCATCGAGGCGGCGTGCGCGAGCTGCGGCATGCCGACGACGATGTCGCCGATGGCGTAGAGGCCGGGCTCGTCCGTTTCCATGTTCGGGCCGGTGTGGACGAAGCCACGATCGAGGCGCGCCTTGGTCTTTTCGAGGTTCAGGCCGTCGGTAACGGGGCGGCGACCGACGGCCATCAGGACTTTTTCAGCAGCGATGCTCTTGGACTTGCCGTCCTTGTCCGTGTAGGTGACGGTGGCGCCCTTGGCGTCTTTCTTCACGCCGGCCACCTTTGCGCCGGTCTCGATCTGGATGCCTCTTTTCTTAAAAGCCTTGGCCAGTTCGGCGGAGATTTCTTCGTCCTCGAGCGGCACGATGCGCGGGAGCATTTCGAGAATGGTCACGTCGGTGCCGAACGTCTTGTAGATGGAGGCAAATTCGGAGCCGACCGCGCCGGAGCCGACGATGACCATGGACTTCGGGACGGCCGGCAGGGAGAGAATCTCGCGATTCGTGAGCACGATCTTGCCGTCGACTTCGACGCCGGGCAGCGAACGCGCGTCGCTGCCGGTGGCCAACATGATGTTGGCGGCTTCGATTTCGGTGGTCTTGCCGTCTCTTTCCACGGAGACACGCCCGGGGCCGGCGATGCGGCCGAATCCCTGCACGCGCTCCACTTTGTTCTTCTTGAAGAGGAACTCGATGCCCTTGGAGTGCTTGGTGATGATTTTATCTTTGCGGGCGAGGATGGCGGGCCAGTTGACCTTGACGTCTTTGACCTCGAAGCCGAATTCCTCGGCGCGCTTGAAGTGCTCGTAGACTTCGGCGTGGTGCAGCAGGACCTTGGTGGGAATGCAGCCGATCAGGAGGCAGGTGCCTCCGAGCGGCGCGTCCTTCTCCACTACAACGGTCTTCAGACCCAATTGGCCGGCGCGGATGGCCGCTACGTAGCCACCCGGACCGCTACCGATGATCGCCAGATCGTATTTCGCCAAGCGGCGCCTCCCCCGATGCTCCGGTAACCCGCTATGCGGGCAGGAAAACTCCGACGCACTCCATTGTGCCGCGGAATGATGGAGACAAGAATGGCCAGTCTACCAGCCCCGCGGCGCAGGCCGCAACCGTGGCATGGGGCGCCATGGCAGGCGCAAGCGGGCGGCAGATATTCGCGAATGCGCGTTTTCACCGGCGCGGTTTGACACTGCCTGCGCATATCTATAAGCTACGGGTTTTTCCGAGGCGCTTTTTGCGCCACTGTACGAGCCAGCTATGGATAAGAAACGCACCGAAGTCTACAAGAAGAAGCTGCAGGCGCGCAGGGAAGAGCTGAGGAAGTCCATCGCCCGGACGGAAGAGGCGGGACGCCAGGCCGATGAGGATACGACTGTAGACCTGGCAGACAAGGCCGCCAACTCCTATACAAAGGAGTTTCTTTTCGGCCAGACGGATACGGAGCGCGCCACCCTGCAACTGATCGAGGAGGCGCTGACCCGGATGCGCAGCGGTGACTACGGCCTTTGCGCGAGCTGCGAAAACGAAATCCAACAGAAGCGGCTGGACGCGGTGCCGTGGACCAAGCATTGCCTGGCATGCCAGGAGAAGCAGGAGAAGGGATTGCTCTAGAAGCAGGAAAGCGAAATTCGAAAATCGAAGTTCTGAAACCGGTTAAGCCCCGGCTCCGTAGCTCCCCTGATTCCCAGCTTCGCTGCTCCCCTTTTTTGTTGGTTTCCGTCTTGTACCTCTTCTAGTTACGGTCCATCTGTGCTAAATAGCCTGCCGGTTACTTCTCTCAGGCGGAGACTATGGGCGAACGATGGCCGGCGAGCTGGGCGCTCGCCGCTAGGCGCGTGCTGCGCGAGGCGGCCGGGGGGATGGTTGCGCTGGCGTTTCCCGACGATTGCCGCGTATGCGCGCGGCCGCTCGAGGGGCCTTCGCGAATTCCGGTCTGCGCCGCGTGTCTCGACTCTTTCCGGGTGATCGCGGAACCGCTTTGCGGGCGATGCGGCCGGCCGATGATTGCGGGAGCGCATTTTGGAGCCGCCGGGCCGGTATGCCGGCTGTGCCGCAACGGCGTTTATTCGTTTGACTGCGCGCGGAGCTACGCCTCCTATGACGAAGCGTTGCTGCGGACCATCACGCTACTGAAGCATGAAGCCATGCGCCCGCTGGCCGCATGGTTTGGCGGCCGGCTGGCGGAGATGGTGCGCGGCCACCCGGGGATTGGGGCGCCGGACGTGGTGGTGCCCGTTCCGTTGCATCCTGACCGGCTGCACGAGCGCGGGTTCAATCAGGCCGAGTTGCTGGCGCGGGCGGTGGCGCGGCGTCTTGGCGTGCCTGTGGAAGCGCGGGCGATCGAGCGGCAGAAGCCGCGGCCGGCGAAGCGGAGGCTCTCCCGGCACCAGCGCTGGGAGGCGGCGCGTGGCGCGTACGCGGCTGTCACAGGAACGAAATTTGACAATCGGAGGGTCTTACTGGTAGATGATGTGTTTACCACCGGCGCGACGCTGGATGCCTGTACCAAGGCGTTGCGCACTGCCGGTGCCGCGCACGTGGCGGCGCTGACGGTGGCGCGGGTGGTGGATGCAGCGTCCGGAGCCGGGTTTGGGACCGCCCCAAAGCGGCATTAGCCCGACGGGCCGCATCTAACGCGTATGAGGCCGTACCGCTACAAGCCGCTTTCTAAGTTGCCGGAAGGCAAAGCGGGGCGGCTGCGCCCCTCGCCTTTGCCGGGCGCGACGGCAGAGGCCGTTCCTGTCCGGCGATCCGTGCTGCAAGAGCCCGTCCTGGTATTGAATTCAACCTACGAGCCCATCCATGTAACCGCGGTGCGCCGCGCGCTCATCCTGATGCTGAAGGGCGTGGCGGAGATGGAAGAGACCGGGGCTCACCGGGTGCACTCCGCGCGGGAAACGCGGCCGGTGCCGTCCGTAATCCGGTTGCTGACGTACCGGCACATCCCGCAGCAGACGCGGGCGCTCTCGCGGAAGAACATCCTGCTGCGCGACCGGTACACCTGTCAGTTCTGCGCGAAGCAGTTCTCATCGTCGGAGCTGACGCTGGACCACGTGATGCCGCGGTCACGGGGCGGGCCGACGTCGTGGGAAAACCTGGTGGCCTGCTGCTACGCCTGCAACAACAGCAAGGGAGACCGTACGCCAGAAGAGGCGGGGATCCAACTGGAGCGGCGGCCGCGCCCGTTTACGCTGCACACGTCGCGGCAGTTGATGCGGCTGATGGGCCGCCACGACGAGAAGTGGCGCAAATACTTGTTCTACTGAAACTTAGCCGGGATCTGAAGGAATTTAGAAATCTGTGGCAACTCTTTCCGACCTGGTGCATCCTAATAACCAAGTACCACCCAAGACCACCCCGGGAAGCAGCGTTGGCCCTGCCAAGGCTGCTTCTTTTTTTTGGGGCACGTTTTTCCGCAGGGAATCCCAAATAAACTGATTTCAGAGGCTGAGGCCCCGCCCTCCCGGCCGCCTTTGTTGGTGAGCACAGGGCCGGGACTTACCAGGGACGATCCTGGCGGAAGAGGATGCGGACGCCCTGGCGCCAGTTTTCGTTCAGGCCTACACGGACCAATTCCACTTCTGGAGAGACGAATCGCAGCAACGTCTCCGTGGCGGGATGGAAGCGCAGGCCCGGCGCGACCAGATAGAGAAGAGGGGGGCGGTCCGCCAGCGGAAGGCCGGGGAAGTAGCCCAGCGATTCCAGGTCGCCGCGTTCGCGGTGCCAGCGGACGCGAAGCCAGTAATCGAGCGCCTGGGGCAGGAGCTGGAGATCTTCGGCCACCTTCAGTTCGAGCACGACGAGCCGGCCGTCGCGCGTGGCGCCCAACAGATCGAGGACGGCGCGATCGGTGAAAGAAAACGCCGGCACCTGAGAATAGAGGTAGCGCGGATCCATGCGGGGATCGATGCGCGCCGGGTCTTCCGCAATCATGCTTTCGAGCCAGCGCTCGGCGTACCCGCGATAGAGGGGATGCCGGGTATCGGGCGGTTCAGGCTGGCGGTACTGCCGCAACTCCTGGAGCCTGTGTGCCAGGAGATCGGGCCGCGCGGCGGCAGGAACGAGGTTTCCGGAATCGTCCACAACGCGAAAGATGCCCGCCTCGTAGCGCGCGAATTCGAGGCCGCGAAAGCGCCAGGAAACAGCGCGGGTTCCGGGAACGACGACGGTATCCACACGGGAGGGCTCCGGCGCCTGCAAACCAAGCGCGAAAGAGCGCGCTGCGCGGGCCGCTTCCGCCTGAAGCTCTTCCACTTCGCGGCGAGGCACGAGATGAGAATCGAGGTTTCCTGCGTCCGCAGCGTCTATGCGGTGCACGCGGGCGCGCGCCCAGTCACATTCATAAAGCTCCAAAGGGAGATCGCGGGAGAGAGCCTGGAGGCGGTGGCGGGTGACCGCGCTGCGCCCCTCAGGCAGGAAGAGCCGCACGCCCGCGACGCGCTTCTTGGG
>DATFZR010000189.1:0-3424 GCA_035314265.1 Candidatus Acidiferrales bacterium | reverse complement strand
GACGAACGCGTCTGGATCGGCGCATACATCGCCGTGCGCCGCGAATGGCTCGCCACGCATCCCAATCCACTCCTGCACCGTACCGTCTATCGCATGGATACCTTTGCCGCCTTGGCCGAAGCGGGGAATTGGAACCTGGATTTGCCTTTCGAAGCGCACGGCGTGCTCCTCGACGAACAGGCAATCTCGGGTGAAGACGCAGCGCAAACCGCCGCCCCCTCCATTGCCGGCAGCGCGTAGGGGCGGACCCCTGTGTCCGCCCTATGTGTCCGCCCGGGCGTGTCCATCCAGCACGGCCCCAGGCTTCCCGATACAATAGGAGAGCGTCCAACCTAAAGACACCATGGTGCCCACCTACAGCCGTCCCCTGGCACTCCTGCTGCTGGCCGCATGTTTCCTGGCCCTGCCGCTCGCTGTGCGCGCGCAGGATCCGCCTCTCGTGACGGAGCGTCCCGGCTTCGCCGCCTGGACGAAAGGCCGCCAGGCCGAACACGCCGGGAACCTCGACGCGGCGCTGGCAGCCTATTCCGAGGCGGTGCGCGACGAGCCGGCAAATCCCGATTACCGCGAGCGCGCCATGTCTGTCCGCTACGCGCTGGCGCAAACGGCCATCAACCACGCCGAGCGGGCCGTGCTCAACGACAATCTGATTGAAGCGGGGGCCTTCTTCCGCAAAGCCCTCAGCTACGACCCCAAAAATTCCGTGGCACGCGACCGGCTGCGCCAGCTCGAACGCACGGCCGCCGGGGAAACCACGGGGCCCACTTCTCTGCCCGAATATGAATCCGCGGCGCCGCGGCTCGAGCCCAAACCTGGCAAGCAGGAAATCCGCTACCGCGGCGACGCGCGCGGCGCTTACGCGGATCTGGCGCTGAAGTTCGGCCTTCTGGTGATCTTCGATGAAGACGTCACCAAGGCGCGCGTGACGTTTCGCGTGGCAGACGTGGATTTCTGGACCGCTTCGCAATTGCTGGGAGAGCAGACGGGCACCTTCATCCGCGCCGTGGACAGCCGCACATTCCTCGTGGCCGGCGACACGCCACAGAAACGGCGCGAATACCTGCCGCAGGTCGAACGCACGCTCGTGCTGCCCGAATCCGAGAAGCCCGAACAAATGAATGAAGTGGCGCGCGCCGTCCGCGACATCGGCGGGCTCACGCATACCCAGCTCGACATACGCACCCGCAGCCTCACCGTGCGGGGAGCCGAACGCGACGTGGCACTGGCCACCGCCCTCCTGCGCCAGATTGAACTGCCCAAAGGCGAAGTGGTCCTGGAGATCGATATCCTGGAAGTGGACCGCACCACCGCGGAGAACCTGGGTATCGTGCCGCCATCGAGCGCCCAGGCCGTCTCCCTTTCCAAGCAGCAGATTCAGCTCGCCCAGCAGTCCACCGAAGGCCTGATTCAGGTAATCCAGGAGCTGTTCGGCACTCCCACATCGTTCACTGGCGCCTCAACGCAGCAGCTCTCCACACTCGTGGCCACCGGCACTACGCCGCTCAGTTCGCTCGTGCCGCCCCTGATCGCCTTCGGAGGAGGCCAGACGGTCTTTCTGGCCACCCTTCCCGGAGCCACCGCCAATTTTGCCGACCAGATCAGCGCTGTGCGCAGCGCACAACGCATCCTGCTGCGCGCCATGGACGGGGAGCCGGCAACCTTCTTCGTCGGCGACCGCTTTCCCATCAATTTCTCGGTTCTTTCCAACGCCTTCACAAGCGCTGGAAACGTGCCGGCGATCGGATTCAGTGCGCTTCCCGTGGGCACGTCGCCGCGAGGAATCATTTCCACCAGCCTGCGCACGGGCAACACGCATCTGGATCTGGTTACTGCCAACCAGGGCGCGGGCACCGTTTCCGTGTTGCTGGGCAACGGCGACGGAACCTTTGCCACGAACGTGGACTATCCCGCGGGCACCAATCCGGTGGCCCTGGCCGCGGCAAACTTCCACGGAGCGAGCGCTCCGCTGGACCTGGCCGTGGTGGACCAGGGAGCGAATAACCTGCTCATCCTCCAGGGCAACGGCGATGGAACGTTCCATGCGCCCGTGACCCTGGCGGTGGGCGCGCACCCATCCGGATTGGTGGTTGCCGATTTCAATGCGGACGGAAACCCGGACGTCGCCGTCACCAACACGGACGACAACACCATCTCCGTCTTCCTCGGCAAGGGCGATGGCACGTTCGGGACCCCCACGACGGTGAAGCTCGTGAACGGCCAGTCTCCCACCGGGATCACCACCGCGGATTTCAACGCCGACTCCTTCCTCGACCTGCTCGTCGCGAACTCGTCCACGAATACCGTTACGATCCTCTCCGGCGACGGACACGGCAACTTCCCGTCGCAGACGGACCTCGATACGGGCACGCTTCCCGTTGCCGTGGCCGCGGCGGACTTCAATGCTGACGGCCATGCGGACTTCGTGGTGGCCAACCAGACCGACGGCACGATCAGCGTGTTTCTGAACTCGGGCGCGGGATCTTTCACTTCCCGCACCGACCTTACCGTGGGAAGCCAGCCCGCGGCCGTGATCGCCGGCGACTTTAACAACGACGGCCAACCGGACATCGTTGTGGCCAACAGCGGCGACGACACGCTTTCCATTCTCTTCGGCGCGGGCGACGGCACGTTTCCGGCAAACGCCAGCATTCCTGTCGGACGCAACCCGCAGGGCCTGGCCTCAGGCGATTTCAACGCCGACGGCCTGATCGACGCGGCGGTCACCAACCAGGACGACAGCACCGTCACCGTGGTCATCAACTCGCAGACGCTTGCTACCGCGCTTCCCCAGCAGCCGTATCCGGGCATTCAGTTTGAAGATATCGGCGTGAAAGCGAAGGCCACTCCGCGCGTCCATCCTTCGGGCGATGTGACTTTGAATCTTTCATTCGAGATCCGCAGTCTGCTGCCCGAGAATTTCAACGGCATCCCGGTGATCAGCAATCGCTCCGTGGAACAAACCGTTCGCCTCCGCCAGAACGAGCCTTGCGTGCTCGCCGGCATCTTCTCCGTCCAGCAATCCATCGTCCTGACGGGCTGGCCGGGCGTCGATGAGGTTCCGGGGCTCGGCCAGCTCACCAGCAACCGCAACCCGATGACGCAGGATAGCGAACTGATTGTCGTGGTGACCCCGCGAAACGTGCGGCTGATCGAGCATAACTTCCAGGAGCTTTACGCCGGCCACGAACGCCAGTCGAGCACCAGCGGAACCGGAACGCCTGAAGGCACTGAAGGAGTCGAGCCCACGCAGCCTGGGATTCAACCCGGAGGTGGACAACCCCCGCGGAGGTTACCGCAACCGCTGCAACCGCAACCGCAGCCGCAGCCCCAGCCACAGCCGCAGCCTCAGCCGCAGCGATAGCGGCGAGACCAGGCGGGCTCGGGACCGGCCAACGAGGAATTCCACGATGCCCGTTCTACGGGG
>DATFZR010000188.1:0-2802 GCA_035314265.1 Candidatus Acidiferrales bacterium | reverse complement strand
GATCCACACAGCCAGTCCCGCCACCGGCACGGCGATGTACTTATTTACCCCGAAAATCTGCATGGAGGCGGCCACGCCCGCGAATTCGGCGGCAACGTTTCCCAGGTCCACGAGGAACCCCATCACCATCAGGAAAAACGTGGTGCGGAAACCAAACTCCTCGCGGATCAGGTCTGAAAGCCCCTTGCCCGTCACCACGCCCATGCGCGCGCACATCTCTTCGCTGACGTACAGAAGAATGGTCATGGGAATCAGCGACCACAGCAGCGCGTACCCGTAGTGCGCGCCCGCCACGGAATACGTGGAGATGCCGCCGGCATCGTTGTCCACGTTGGAGGTGATTACGCCCGGTCCCACCACCGCCAGGAACAACGCAAAGCGCTTCCACAGATAGCGGTACTGCGAGCGCAATCCCTTTGCGCGCGCCTCCCAGCCGGCGCCGCCCGCCGCGTTGGGCGTCTCGCTCATTCCCTCTCCCGAAGGTGTTTGATCACGTCGTCCACCGTAATCACGCCCAGCGGGCGCTGGTTCGCATCCACCACGGCCAGCGAGCGCAGGTTGTATTTGTCAAAGAGTTCAAAGACCTCTGCGTCCTTGGCATCGGGGGCTACGAAGACCAGGGGATCGCTGCGCATCTGGTCCAGAATGGTGCCCGAGGCGGCCATGAGCAGCTTGCCCACGGCCACGGCTCCGGCCAGCACGGCCTGTTTGTTGATGAGCAAAATGGTGTCGAGCTGCTCGGCGTTCAGGTCCAGGCCGCGAATCCAGCCGACCACTTCATCGCGCTCCGCGTCCTCACCCACCAGCACGAACTCGGTGGTCATCATGCCGCCTGCGGAGTGCTCCCCATACTGGAGCAGGCGCCTTACCTCCTGCGCATCGTCGCGGGGCAGCTCCTCCAGCAGTTCCTTCGAGGTTTCCGGAGGCAATTCCGCCAGCAGGTCCGCGGCCTCGTCTGGGTCCATTTCCCCGAGGATGTCGCCGGCCTTCTCCCGGCTCAGCGTTTCCACCACCTCGGGCTGGAGCCGGTCGTCCAATTCCGCCAGGGTTTCCGCGGCGGTTTCCTTGTCGAGCGATTCGATGATGGAGTGCCGTTCGTCCGGGGTCAGTTCTTCCACGATGTCGGCGAGTTCGGCGGGGTGAATCAGGGCGAGTTTGTCGCTCCCGATGCGCAGTTTCACGCGCCGCATGGGATCTGATTCGATCAGGTTGACGAATTCCCAAGGCAGCAGCGTGGCGGGAAGACGCGTCTGCAGTTTGCGAATCACTGCCGGGGAGATCAGGCCATGCAGCAACCGGCGCGCGGCTCCTTGTACCCCCGCGTCTACCTGGGTGATGCGCAGCTCCACGTTGCCGTTGGTGCGGCGGTCCTCCAGATTCACATCGTTCACGCGCACCACTTTGCGTCCATGCACGTCGATGATTTGCTGGTCGAGCAGGTCTTTGCCAACCGCAAGCCAACCCTCATTCGGCTGGAAAGATTCGAGCGACTGTTCGCCGACCGTCAGGCCCACTTTGCCCGGCTCGGCGGAGGCAATCTGGTCGTAGCGCGCCACGAGCGGCTGGTAGCGCCCGCGGGCCAGCAGGATCCAGGAGACGCGGCCGGGATGGTCGGCGGGGACAACAAACAGCTCGCGCACTCGCCCCACGTAGTTCCCCTGGGCGTCGTTTACGTCCGCTCCCAGCAATTCCGTTGCGTGCAGCATCGAACCTCCTTCCCGGCCAGCCCGAACCGCGGGACAACCGTTGGGAAACAAAAAACCCGTGGCGGAGAGCGCTTTCCGGCCACGGGCAGAAATTGCGAGGATGGATGGCGTCCTATCCCAGCCTGTGTGCGCCCCTGACCCGGATATCCCGCGACGTCGCGCCGCTGGCCCCGAAGGGCAGCGTACTCGGCGGCCTATCGCTGGCGGCCCGCTGGCTCGCTCCGGAGCATTCCCCGGAACGCCCCCCGGAACATCTCCCCGAACGTCCGGTGGAGGGGCTCTGGCCCGCGCCGCTACTCGTGGAAAGCTTCATCGCCTGTCTCACCATTCCCTTCTCTCTGTAGAAGCTGAGCCGATTTTTGTCAAGCAAAGAGTGCGGGAAAAGCGAAGATTTTGGACTTGGTAACCCATGGGCTGCACGGAAAGGCGAACCTCGCGCTTTGCAGGAGAAAAAGCCTACTCGAACAGCATGTCGCGAACGGGGACGCCGCGAGCCTCACAATGCTCGCGGTACAGCGCGCCGTAGCTCAGAAGAATGGCGTCTGAGGCGCCATAACCCAGCGCACGCCGCGCGCGGTCAATGGCCGCCGGACGGCCCTCCAGCTCGAGAAAAACGCCTACCGGCGTTTCGTCGATCGTAACGATCACATGCGGCACGCGGGGCAGCCGGTGGGTCGTGCGGATTTTCTCGTAGTAGAACGCCGGGCCGAGCCCCAGCGCCATGAGCACCTCGCGAATCGCCCGGGAGTCTGTGGCCGAGAACTCGATTTCGCGGCGCACCTTGTAGGCCGCCAGCCGCTGGTCTCTTTCGTTTTGGCCTGCGCCCGGCGGGGCCGAGGCAGGCGCCTTCCACGTGACAATCACGGGCTGGAGCCCTTTCGGAGGGAACATCCAGGAATCGATCAATTCCCTTCTCGGCAGCTTTCGGTTGCCCGCCTGGCCGCGTCGCGCTGGCCGCTCCACCCGCAGGCGCAGCAACATGCCCCGCGAAAAGAACGAATTCTCCGGCGAATCGAAGAGAATGTTTACCTCGTGCACGCGCGGACCGCCCCGTGCGCCAAGGTCACCGAGCCGCCGCCGGATCGCCGGAAGGCTC
>DATFZR010000187.1:0-2202 GCA_035314265.1 Candidatus Acidiferrales bacterium | reverse complement strand
GAGCCACCGAAGGCGGCGCCGCGGATTCCACCGAAGTCGGCCGCATCGTTCCCATCTACGAAGCCATGGGCGGGATCAGTTCGCGGATGCTGCGGCGCATGGTGCATCAGGCCGTCACGCAGCTCGATCGGAATGTGCACGACCCGCTGCCGGAGACCATCCGCGCGCGCCACGCGTTTCCCTCGCGGCGCGCGGCCACGGAAGAGGTCCACTTCCCTCCCCCGGAAGCCAACGTGGAAGCGTTGAACGCCTTCCGCTCGCCCGCGCAGCGCAGGCTGATCTTCGAGGAGCTGTTCTACTACCAATTGGGGCTGGCCGCGCGCCGTCGCGAGGCAAAACAGGAGCCGGGCCGCGCGTTCTCCGTGCGCGAGCCGCGCATCCGCGAAGCGGTAAAACGCATCCTGCCCTTCAAGCCCACCGGAGCGCAAAAGCGCGTGCTGGCCGAAATTGTCGCAGACCTCGAACGCCCCGTGCCGATGAACCGCCTGCTGCTGGGCGATGTAGGCAGCGGAAAAACCCTGGTGGCGTTCGAGGCCGCGGTAATCGCCATGGAAAACGGCTGCCAGGTGGCTCTTATGGCGCCCACGGAAATCCTGGCCGTGCAGCATCACCTGACCGCGCGGCGGCTCCTCGGCCGTGCAGGTTACAAGGTAGGTCTGCTGATCAGCGGGATGAAGCCCGCGGAAAAGCGCGAGGTACTCGAGGGCCTCCGCACCGGCGCCACGCAATTCGTCGCCGGCACGCACGCCCTGCTGGAAGACGCGGCCGCCTTCCACGACCTGGGCCTGGTGATTGTGGACGAACAGCACCGCTTCGGCGTGCTGCAGCGCAAACGCCTGATGGAGAAGGGTGCCACGCCGGACGTGCTGGTAATGACGGCCACGCCCATCCCCCGCACGCTCTCGCTCACCCTCTACGGCGACCTCGACCAGTCCGTGATTGACGAGCTGCCCCCCGGACGCAGGCCCGTGGAAACGCGCGTAGCCTCGCAAGACAGCCTGCCCGGCGTATGGGAGTTCGCGCGCACCGAAGTAAAAAAAGGCCGGCAGGTCTACGTGGTGTATCCCGTGATCGAGGAATCGAAAGCCGAGTTGAAGGCGGCGGTCGCGGAGTTCGATCGGCTCTCCAAAAAAGTGTTTCCCCAGGAGAAGCTCGGCCTGCTGCACGGCCGCATGAAGAGCGACGAAAAGGAAGCAGTGATCGAAAGTTTCCGGCGCGGCGAGCTCTCCATCCTGGTCTCCACAACGGTGATTGAAGTCGGCGTAGACGTGCCCAACGCCACGCTCATGGTGATCGAGCACGCCGGCCGTTTTGGTCTGGCGCAGCTCCACCAGCTTCGCGGACGCGTAGGACGCGGCGGCGAACGCTCGTTCTGCGTTCTGGTAGCGCCCAGAAAAATGAGTGAGGACGCCAACGAGCGCCTCACCACCATGGTGCGCACCAACGACGGCTTCGAAATCGCAGAGGTGGATCTGCGCCTGCGCGGCCCCGGCGAACTTTTCGGAACGCGCCAGCACGGCGACGCCGGCTTCCACGTAGCCAACCCCCTGCGCGATTTCGACCTGCTGGAGACAGCGCGAAGCGAAGCGCTGGCGCTCTTCGAGGCCGGCGAATCAACGGAACTGGCGGGTCTGCTAGCGTATCTAGGCCCCCAGTGGAAGCGCCGCTACCAGCTAGCAGCGGTAGGATAACGCGCGTCCGTATTTCGTACCGCCGGCTTCCAGCCGGCCCCGCCGCTTTCCGGCGGGTCTCAGGTTTGCGTCGTTCCGGTTCGGGGTTTGCGTCGTTCCGATCGGATTTCGCCCTAGCGAAGGCCCGGCATTGCCGTGCCCCACGGGAGCGGGAACAACCACATGCGCATCATCGCAGGCAAATTCGGCAGCCGCCGCATCGCCAGCAGCCACGGCATGGCCCTCCGCCCCACCAGCGACCGCCTGCGCGAAACCCTCTTCGACATCCTGCAAACCCGCATCGAAGGCAGCTTCTTCGTAGACGGCTACGCCGGCACCGGCGCTGTAGGAATCGAAGCGCTAAGCCGCGGCGCCCGCGCCGTAGCCTTCCTGGAAAAGCACCGCACCGGCACCACTCTGATCCGCGAAAACCTCAAATCCCTCGGCATCATCGTCGGCGCCAGCCACTCGCCACTAGCCACTAGCCACTCCCTTGTCGAAATCCTGCCAGGCGACGCAGTCGCCGGCCTGG
>DATFZR010000186.1:0-13355 GCA_035314265.1 Candidatus Acidiferrales bacterium | reverse complement strand
GCGGCTGCGCGGCCAGAAGCGCGTGCCGCGTCCGCCCGCGAGGATGACGGCGTGAGTTGTGCCTGCGGGCGCGCCCGCACGGGCTGCATGTTTTGCTTTCTGCGTCATGGATGCACGACGCGCGACCATTCTTCCTGCGCAATGCCCATGCCCGCCAGGCGGCGGCAGTATGCGTCCAGATCCGGCACGTTGGTGTGCAGCAGCACCGTTGGTTCGGCCGGATCGATTTGGAATGCGCCCTGCGCGGCAGGCAGGAACCAGACCTGCAGGCGCTCGTAGGGCTGCTTTTCGCTGCCGGATTCGATGTGGCCGGAGCCGGAGAGAATCACGAGCAGCTCGAAACTTCCCGGAGAGGTCACACCGCCGACGCGGCGGTCGAACTCCCAGCGCTCGGTTGCAAAATAAGGGCAGGCGGCAAAGAAAATCTGCTTCATTCCCGGTTGGGAGCGCACGACCGGCCTGACTTTTTGCCCGCCCTGCTCGCTGAAGTTGATGACCTCGAGCGCCTGGCGGACGTGCAGCGGGCGTTCGCGGCCGTCCGGGCCCTTCCTTTTGTAGTCGTAGACGCGATAGGTGATGTCGGACTGCTCCATGATTTCGCAGAGCATCAGTCCCGCGCCGATGGTGTGCACGGTGCCGGGGGGAAGGAAAACCGTATCGCCGGGCTGCACGGGGATGCGGGCGATCAGGGATTCGAGCGTGCCGTCGTCAATGGCGCGGCGAAACGCGTCCGGCGTGACGCCCGGGCGCAGATTCACCAGCAGTTCGGCGTCGCCCGCGGGCTTCGGGACAGCGAGGATGTGCCACATTTCCGTCTTGCCGCGGCCGCCGCGCGCGGCTTCGTGTTTGGCGGCGTAGGCGTCGTCTGGATGCACCTGGATGGAGGGTCTTTCGCCGGGGAACAGGAATTTGACGAGCAGGGAGATCTCCGCGTCAGCGGCGCAGCGCGTGCCTTTCCACTCCGCGGGCATCTGCCGCCACGCGTCGGCGAGTTCGCGGCCCGCATAGGGCCCGGTGGCGAATTTGCAGCCGGGACCGGTGAGCCAGATTTCCGCGATGGGTGGATCCTGATTGGTCAGCTCCGGAAACAGCGGAGCGAGATCGCGCATGCCCCAGAGCCGCCGGTCGAGGATGGGGTCCAGACGTGAAGCGACAGGTTGCATTGCATCAGCTTGGCGAGAAAAACTCGGTAAGGCGGCGCAATCCCTCGTCAATGCGTTCGATCGAGGTGGCATAGGAAATACGCAGAAAACCCGCGGCGCCAAATCCCTCGCCGGGCACAACGGCCACGTGCGCGGATTCGAGCAGGCGGCGCGCGACGACGGCCGTGTCCAGGCGGCCGTTCGAGGCCGCGCGGCACGCTTCGTCGTGCGTGTGGCATGCGGCCACGTTGGGGAACGCGTAGAAGGCGCCCTGCGGCTCGTTGCAGGTGAGGCCGGGGATGGCGTGCAGGCCCGCCAGCACGCGAGTGCGGCGTCGTTCGTACTCGGCCAGCATCGCGGCAACGGAATCCATGGGCCCGCGGACGGCCTCGAGCGCGGCATGCTGCGCGATGGAAGTGGGATTCGAGGTGGACTGGCTCTGGAGTTTGATGACCGCCTTGGCGATGGGCTCCGGGGCCAGCACGAAGCCCACGCGCCATCCCGTCATCGCAAACGTTTTCGAGAGCGAGCCGCAAACGATCACCGTGCCTTTGGCGTCCGGCAGGCTGGCGGCGGAAAATCGCGCCCGGCCTCCGTAGAGGAAATGGGAGTAGCACTCGTCGGTAAGCAGCCAGACGCCGCGGCGGCGGCACACGTCCACGATTTTGGCAAATTCGTCTTCGGGGAGCACGGCGCCCGTGGGATTCGAGGGCGAGTTGACGATCACCATGCGCGTCTTGGGCGTGAGCGCGGCCTCCACGTCGCGCGCGGCGAGGCAGAAATTGTTGTGTTCGTGCGTCTGGACGAATACGGGCTTCCCGCCGGCGTACTTGACGATGTCGGGAAAACTCACCCAGCACGGCACGGGGATGACCACCTCGTCGCCCGGATTCACCAGCACGTTGACGGTGTTGAAGATGGCGTGTTTCCCGCCCACGCTGACGACGCATTCGGACGATTGATAGTAGGTGCCCAGTTGCGCGGCGTGCCAATCGCAGAGGGCCTGGCGCAATGGCTGAATGCCGCCGGCGGGCGTGTACTTGGTGAAATTCTGCTCGAGGGCGCGGATGGCCGCGCGTTTGATGTGCTCGGGCGTGGAGAAATCGGGCTCGCCGGGGCCGAAATCCACTACGTCAATGCCGCGGGCCTTGTAGCGTTCCGCTTCCGCCATGACGGCCATGGTGGGCGATTCCGTGATGCGTTCGATTCTTTGCGAGAGCTGCATGGCGTCCCCCCTCGCCTAACGAATTTTGGCCTTCAGCTTTTCCACTACCAGTGGCGGCACCAACCCATCGATCTGGCCGCCGAGTTGGGCCACCTCGCGGACCAGCCGCGAGCTGACGTAGATGTAGCGCTCCGCCGGCATCATGAACACGGTCTCGATGGAGGCTTCGAGCCGCCGGTTCATCAGCGCCATCTGGAATTCGTATTCGTAGTCGGAAATGGCGCGGATGCCGCGCAGGATCACCTGGGCGTTGCGCCGGCGCACGTAGTCCACCAGCAGGCCGTCGAACAGGTCCACTTCCACGTTGGACCATTCGTGCGTCACCTCGCGGAGCATCGCCGCGCGCTCCGGCGCGGAGAACAGCGGCGCCTTCTCCAGGTTTTGCAGAACGGCCACCACCAGCTTGTCGAAAATGCGGGTGCCACGGGCGATGAGGTCCAGATGCCCGTTGGTGACAGGATCGAACGACCCCGGATAGATGGCGGTAATGCTTCTCATGCAGGGAGCATTGCGGAGGCAATTCTAACTCAGAAAGGCGGCGACAGGAATGCGTCCATCGGCGGGCGGCTGCGGGCACGGCGGGTGGGCGCCGAAAGCGAAAATAGAAGGTGCGATAGAATGGATGGCTGAATGTTCACCGCCGAGAGAGTCAGCCTAAGAGCCAGAATGACCTTCTGCCACCGGACGAACGGCCTGCTGCTCGCGCTGTTTCTCTGCGTGGCGGCTGGTTTTCCAGCCACGGCCCTGGCGCAGTGGAAGACGGACGCCGACGCGAAGGCCATCGCCGCCGACGGCTTCCCGCCACTCGATAAATGGAAGGCCGCTGTGCTGGCGGGAGACCGGGCGGCGCTGGCGGCGCTGTACTCCTCAACGCAGGGCACATTTACCCAGACGCCGCAGGGGCGGAGCAACGACCCCAACGAAGAGCCGGACTACTGGACCAAGGTGCGCGCCGCCGGGCTCCAGTCCATCAACCCGAAAATCCTGCAGGTGAAGGCGCCGCAGCCCGGCGCGATCGTGCTGGTCCTGCGGATTGACCTGACGATGCGCGTGCAGGGCGAGACGCGGCAGGCCATCGTTTCCGCCTCGCAGCTTTGGGTGCAGCAGGGGAACGGCTGGTATATCTACAGGTCCCAGAGGACCGATGCGGCGCCCAGGCCGCCCATGCGCCTGCCGGAGCCGGCGCGGCCCAACCCGGAGCTTTATCCCGAGCCTGCTGAAGCCCACAAAGATCTGGACGCGGCGCTGGCTGCGGCGCGGAAGGACCACAAACGCGTGCTCGTGGTGTTTGGGGCGAACTGGTGCTACGACTGCCACGTGCTCGACAGCACGTTCCGCTCGAAGACGATCCAGCCGCTGGTCGCGGCCGGATATCACGTGGTGCATGTGAATGTTGGCGACGGGACCGAGAACACAGACCTGGCGCGCAGGTGCGAGGTGCCGTCCGATAAACTGCCGAGCCTGGCGGTGCTGGATGCGGATGGGCGGCTCGTGACCAGCCAGAAGAACGGGGAATTTGATAACGCGGTGAGGATTGGCATGGGCGATGTGAGCGAGTTCCTGGAGAAATGGAAGCCCACGGCCGGCAAATGACCGTAGAAATGTGATCGCTGCCGCGCTTTCCCGTTCGGCGCAGCGAGTTAATATACGACTCAATTTGTCGTACTGTAGGTGGTGCAGATTCAAGGGGTTACCACTCCAATTTCCATATAACTCCGCTTGACCTACTTGACAGGAGCGGCCCGGTTGGTCTAGATTGCATATGCGACTGAATTGGTCGCATAGCTCATGCTGAAGCTTTCCAAGAAGGCGGATTACGGGTTGATCGCGCTGAAGCATCTGGCGCTTCACGATGGCGAGGGCATTTCCAGCGCGTCGGATATCGCTGAGATTTACGGGATTTCCGCGCCGCTGATGGCGAAGGTGCTGCAGCGGCTGGCGAGGAAAGGGCTGTTGACGGCTCGCCATGGTTCGACGGGCGGGTACGTGCTGGCCAGGAATCCTGCGGAGATTACGGCGCTTGAAGCGATCAGCGCGATTGACGGGCCGGTGGTGATCACGTCCTGCGAGACGAACCATGGGGTGTGCGACCACTCGGAACGCTGCACCGTGCGCGAGCCGCTGCGGCGCGTGAACGACGGAATTTTGCAGGTGCTGGGCGCTGTGACGATTACGAGCCTGGCCGATGGGGATGCGGCCGGGCTGGTGGAACTGCGCGGTTAGTCGAGACTGGAAAGGCAAGAGAAGTCTGGGGACGAGGGGAGAGGGAACATGGCGGTCAAACTACCGATTTACATGGACAATCACGCGACCACGCCGGTGGACCCGCGCGTATTGGAGACCATGCTGCCGTTTTTTACGGAGAAGTTCGGCAACGCAGCCAGCCGCAACCACGAGTTTGGATGGAAGGCCGAAGAGGGCGTGGAGAAGGCGCGCGAGCAGGTGGCGCACCTGGTGGGCGCGACGCCGAAAGAGATTATCTGGACGAGCGGCGCCACGGAATCGAACAACCTGGCCATCAAGGGTGTGGCCGAGATGTACCGCGAGAAGGGCAACCACATCATCACCGAGGTGACCGAGCACAAGGCCGTGCTGGACACCTGCAAGCGCCTGGAGAAATACGGGTTTGAAGTGACCTACCTGCCCGTGCAGAAGGACGGCCGCGTGGACCTGGACGACCTGCGCAAGGCCATTACCTCGAAAACAATCCTGATCACCATCATGTACGCGAACAACGAGATCGGCGTGATCCAGCCGATCGCGGAAATCGGGACGATTGCGAAGGAAAAGGGCGTCTTCTTCCACGTGGACGGGGTGCAGGCCGCGGGCAAGGTGCCCGTGGACGTGAACCGCGACAATATCGACATGCTCTCCATGTCGGCCCACAAGCTCTACGGGCCCAAGGGCGTGGGCGCGCTTTACGTGCGGCGCCGGAATCCCCGCGTGCAGCTCGCGGCGATCCTGGACGGCGGCGGGCACGAGCGGGGGATGCGCTCCGGCACGCTGAACGTTACGGGAGTCGTGGGCTTCGGCAAGGCCTGCGAGCTCTGCGAGCAGGAGATGCCCACGGAATCCGTGCGGCTGCGCGGGCTGCGCGACCGGCTGAAGGACACGGTCTTCAAGGAACTGGATGAAGTGTTCGTGAACGGTTCGATGATTTACCGGCTGCCGAACAACATCAACATCAGCTTCGCGTATGTGGAAGGCGAATCGATGCTGATGGGGATCAACGACATTGCGGTGTCGAGTGGCTCGGCGTGCACGTCGGCGACGCTGGAACCGAGCTACGTGCTCAAGGCGCTGGGCGTCGGGGAAGACCTGGCGCACACCTCCATCCGGTTCGGGCTGGGACGGTTTAATACGGAAGAGGAAGTGGATTACGTTGCCGCGCGCGTTATCGAGACGGTGCGGCGGCTGCGCGAGCTTTCGCCGCTGTACGAGATGGCGAAAGAAGGCGTGGACATGAGCAAGATGACGTGGAATACGCATTAGAACCTTGAGTTTGAGGAAGAAGCAGTTGGCAGGGCAAGATGAGTGAATTCGAACCGGAGGCATCATGGCGTACTCAGATAAGGTCGTAGATCACTACAACCATCCGCGCAACGTCGGGTCGCTCGACAAGAACGATCCGGCCGTGGGCACGGGGCTCGTCGGCGCGCCGGAATGCGGCGACGTGATGAAGCTGCAGATGAAGATCAATCCCGAGACGCAGGTAATCGAAGAGGCGAAGTTCAAGACCTTCGGTTGCGGCTCGGCGATTGCCAGTTCTTCGCTGGCCACCGAGTGGGTGAAGGGCAAGACGGTGGAGGAGGCGCTGGCGATCAAGAACACCGACATCGTGCGGGAGCTCGCGCTGCCGCCCGTGAAGATTCACTGCTCCGTGCTGGCGGAAGACGCCATTAAGGCGGCCATCGGCGACTGGAAGCGGAAGAACGCCGAGGCGGAGAAGCCTGCGGCGCAGCCGGCGGCCGGCCAGGTTTAGGCTGCTCGACCGTTCGCGGCCGCGGGATCGTCTGAGGCCCTGGACGGGAAGAGCCGCGGGGCTTTGCCCCGCGCTACAGGGCGGCTGCGGGACGGCTATAGACCATGATTCACATCACTGAAAAAGCGGCGGAAAAGATTCGCGACCTGCTGGTGCGTGAAGGTGTTCCCCAGGGCACCGGCGGGCTGCGCCTGGGCGTGCAGGGGGGCGGCTGCTCGGGGTTGTCGTATGCGATGCGGCTGGAAACGCAGCGGCGGGACAAAGACCAGGTGATTGAGGAGAACGGCGCCCGGGTCTTCGTCGACGCGAAGAGTTTTCTCTTCCTGAACAACACCACGCTCGACTACCGCGAGACGCTGATGCACCAGGGATTCGTGTTTGAGAACCCGCAGGCGGCGCGCTCGTGCGGCTGCGGCAGCTCGTTTACGTCGTAGACCGGTTTTGCGGGTACTCCCCCGATCAAGAGTTCCATGAGCGCCACACACACGGATGCGATTGCCACGTGCTGGAGCTGCGGCGCCGCGGCCGACGCCGGGCATTTCTGCCCGAAGTGCGGGACGATCCAACGGCTGCCGCGCGGAACGGACCATTTCCGTTTTCTCGGGTTGCCGCGGAAGCTGTGGATTGAAATGGGGGAGCTGGAGCAGAAGTTTCACCAGCTTTCCTGGAAGCTGCACCCCGATCATTTCGTGAGAGCGACGGAAGAGGAACGCGAGCTGTCGCTCGAGCGCTCGTCGCAGTTGAACGACGCCTACCGCGTGCTGCGGGATCCCGTGGCGCGGGTGGAATACCTGCTGGCGATTGAAGGGATGCGGAAAGAGGGCGCCACCAAGCAGCAGGCGCCGCCGGAATTGCTCGAGGAAGTGTTTGAGTTGAATGAGTGGCTCGATGAGTTGCGCGGCGCGCGCGCTGCGCAGCAGGATGGCGCTGAGACGGCGGGGCTGCGCAAACGGCTCGAAGACGCTGCGCGCGGCTTTGAGGAGCGCCTGGCGGATGTGGACGCACAGTTGATGGCGGCAGCCAAAGAGTGGGACGCGACGGTGGATTCGGGCGACGCGGCGGCCGGGCGCGTGGTGCTGGCGCGCATGAATGAGATTTTGAATCGCCGCTCGTATATCCGGAATCTGGTGCGCGGTGTGACGCAGGAGCTGAGCCAGTAATGGGACGCACAGTTGGAATCGACCTGGGGACCACGAACAGCCTGGTGGCGTTTTTCGACGCCGCGACCGGGCAGCCGCGGTGTATTACCGGGCCGCATGGGTCGGCGCTGTGTCCTTCTGTGGTGAGCCTGGATCCAGATGGGACGCTGGTGGTGGGAGAGCCGGCGCGGCGGCGCCTGTTGACACAGCCGGAGCGCTCGATTTATTCCGTGAAGCGGCTGATGGGCCGCGGGCTCGATGACGCCCGCGAGGAACTGAAGCTGTTTCCGTTTCGCGTGGACCCGGATTCGAAGCAAGTGATCCGCGTGCGGCTGGGCGACCGCGTGTTCACGCCGCCGGAGATTTCCTCGTACATCCTGCGCGAGCTGAAGAGCTGGGCGGAGAATTTTTTCGGCGAGCCGGTGGACCGCGCGGTGATTACCGTGCCGGCGTACTTCAACGATGCGCAGCGGCAGGCCACGCGCGATGCGGGACGCCTGGCGGGGCTCGAGGTGCTGCGGCTGGTGAACGAGCCGACGGCCGCGGCGCTGGCCTACGGGCTGCACAAGAGCCAGCGCGGGCTGGTGGCCGTTTACGATTTGGGCGGCGGCACGTTTGATATTTCGGTACTGAAGCTGATCTCCACGGGCGAGGGCGACATCTATCAGGTGCTCTCCACGAACGGCGATACGCATCTGGGCGGCGACGATATTGACAACGCACTGCTGGCCGTGTCGCGCGAGGAAATTAGCGCGCGCCACAGGGTGAGCCTGGAGGGGCATCCCGAGTCCGTTCAGGAATTGCGCAAGGCGCTGGTGGCGGCCAAGCACGCGCTTTCGGGCGGCGAATCCGCCGCGGTGCGAGTGCTGCTGCCCGGCGGCGCGGCGTACACGCGTGAGTGGACGCGGCAGGAACTGGAGGCGCTGATCGCGCCGATCGTGGAGCGCACGATGAGCCCGGTGCGGCAGGCGCTGGCGGACGCGCACCAGAAGCCGCAGGCCATGGAGGAAGTGGTGCTGGTGGGCGGAGCGACGCGCACGCCGCTGGTGCGGCGCCGCGTGGAGGAGTATTTCGGCCGCGCACCGCATACGGGATTGAACCCCGACGAAGTGGTGGCGCTGGGGGCCGCGGTGCAGGCGGACATTCTGGAAGGCGGCGCCTCGCAGCGCGGGATGCTGCTGCTGGATGTGACGCCGCTGTCGCTGGGGATCGAGACGATGGGTGGCGTGGTGGCGCAGATCATCCCTCGCAATTCGACGATTCCGGCGAGCGCGCAAGACGCGTTTACGACGGGCGTGGACAATCAGACGGGGATCGTCGTGCACGTGCTTCAGGGCGAACGCGAACTGGCGCAGGATTGCCGGTCACTGGCGCGGTTTACACTGCGCGTGCCGCCGCTGCCGGCAGGAATGGCGCGCATCGAGGTGAAGTTCCTGATTGATGCGAGCGGGATTTTGCAGGTAGAGGCGCGCGACCAGCGTTCCGGGGAGAAGCACTCCATCGAGGTGCAGCCGAGTTACGGGCTGAACGACGCGGAGATCGAGCGGATGCTCGAGGAGTCCATCGAATTTGCGGAAGAGGATTTCGCCACGAGGCAGTTGATCGAGGCGCGCAATGAAGGGGAGAGCATCCTGGCGGCTACGCATAAGGCGCTGGCAGGCGAGGCGGCGCGGGCTTTGGGCGCCTCCCAACGAGCGGGGATCGCAGAGGCGGTTGAAGCGTTGCGCGAGGCAATGAAGGGCAGTGATTACAAGCTCATCCGCACTCGAATCGAGGATTTGAACCGGGACACCGGGCCGCTCGCGGAAGCCATGATGAATCAGGTGTTGCACGCGACGGTGGAGGGGAAGAAGCTGACCGAGGTTTAGGAAGACTTTGAAGAGAAGGCGCACGGGCTGAAGCCTGTGCCGCTGGGCGGAGTCAACAAATGGGCGGCAAGAATCCGTACATTCAGGAGACTGGCTATAAGCCGGCCACGAAGAAGTACAAGGTGACCTTCCAGTACGAGGGGAAGACACGAGAGGTGGAAGTGGACCCGGCGCAGGTGCCGTATGGCCACGACGGGCTGCCCGGCAGCCTGCTGGACATCGCCATGGGAGCGGGGATTCCGCTGGATCACGCGTGCGGGGGCGTGTGCGCCTGCTCGACGTGCCACGTGGTGGTCCATCAGGGGCTGGAGAGCTGCAACGAAGGAACGGACGACGAGTTCGACGAGCTGGACGAGGCGCCGGGCATCACGCCGAAGTCGCGGCTGAGCTGCCAGACCGTGCCCGACGGCAGTTCCGACATCGTGGTGGAGATCCCTTCGTGGAACAAGAATTACGCGCGCGAAAGCCATTAGGAGCGCCCATGAGCCGCAAATTTGATTGGGACGATGCGGAAGAGATCGGGTTCCAGCTTTGTGAGAAGTTCCCGGACGCGAACCCCCTCGAGGTGCGCTTTACGGACATGCACAAATGGGTGACGGAGCTCGCGGATTTTGCGGGCGATCCAAAATCGTCCAATGAAGGAAAGCTCGAAGCGATTCAAATGGCGTGGCTCGAGGAGCATAACGACCGGAAGGCGTGACGAGCGGCCGGCCGCTCGCTCGTTTGTCATTCCCGCGAAACTCTTTTACTCTAATAATAGTTCGCACGCGTTTTTCCTCTGTGGCGCCATGGTGCAACGGCTAGCACATCGCCCTTTCAAGGCGGTAATGCGGGTTCGATTCCCGCTGGCGCTACCAACTTTCTGGCCTTCCCGCTTCACTCCCGCGGATGTTAAGAAATTTACACGCCTGTAACAATTCCGGGCCGAGTCCTGGGATAGATTCCAACGCCATGTCCACGGAACCTGTGCGTCTGGAGGAGCTTACCGGGTCGAGCCTCGGCCACCGCATTTTGCGGTTGACCGGCGACCTGACCATGCGCACGCTATTTCCCTTTCAAGAAGCGGTGCGTGCAGACAAGACCGCCGCGCTCATTCTGGATCTCTCCGGAGTGGATTTTGTGGATTCGGTGGGAATCGGGGCGCTGGTGGGCGCATACGTTTCGCGGCAGAAGGACGGGCGCAAACTCGCGCTGGTGGGCGTGGGCGAGCGTGTGCACGCCTCGCTGAGCATTCTGAGTTTGACCAAGTTCTTCCCCACGTTTGCCACGGTAGAAGCCGCAGAGAAATCACTCTCCTGAAGGTTCGCGCGCCGGACGGGTTGCCGGGTCCGGTTATGCCAGGTTTCCCGGGCGCCCGTGTTCCTTCTCGTGTTCTTTCCTCAGGCCCTCAGGGATGCAGTAGAATAGGGATTAGAGCCCGCGCTGGCGGGTAAAGGAGTACTGGGAATGCCCATGTTGCTACAGCCTTCCAATCCCGTGATGGGAGACAAGACCTTCGGTAAAGCAGGAGCCGTGGGCGTCGAGCAGGCCATGACGCTCAACGGAACGGTGAACAAAACCGGCCTCTTGCTCATCTTCACGATTCTCACGGCAAGCTGGACCTGGAACCTGGCGCGGTCGGAGAACCCGTCGGCGGCAGGGCTGCCGCTGATCGCTGGCCTCATCGGCGGGCTCATCGTGGCTCTGGCTACGGCCTACCGGCCGGCCTGGTCGCCCGTCACCGCTCCTCTGTATGCGCTGCTGGAAGGGCTGGTGCTGGGCGGCATTTCCGCGATCTTCGAGACGCGCTATCCGGGAATCGCCGTTCAGGCCGTGATGCTGACGGTGGGAACGCTGGTGGTGATGCTGGCGCTCTACCGCGCTCGCATCATCCAGGCCACGGAGAAATTCAAGACCGGGGTGTTCGCGGCGACGGGCGGAATCATGCTGGTCTACTTCGTTTCTGTCGTGCTGGGTTTTTTCGGCATCCAAGTGCCCAAGATTTACGACGCGGGACCCATCGGAATCCTCTTCAGCCTTTTTGTGGTTAGCATTGCAGCGCTCAACCTGATCGTGGACTTTGACCTCATCGAGAAGGGTGCGGCGCAGGGCGCGCCGAAGTACATGGAGTGGTACGGAGGCTTCGCCATACTGGTGACGCTGGTCTGGCTGTACATGGAAATCCTGCGGCTGCTCTCCAAGCTGCGCAGCCGGCAATAGTCCGGCACTGTGAAGAAGGTTTTGGGGATTTGAAGGAGCGGAAGTGTCTGCGGAAACTCCCAACAGTACACGGCTTTCCAAACGGTTCGACGATGCATTCCTTTACGCGCACGAAGCGCACCGCAACCAGCTTCGCAAGCAGACGGATCGTCCCTACATCAGCCACCTGATGGGCGTGGCTTCCCTGGTGCTGCAATATGGGGGCAACGAAGATCAGGCCATCGCCGCGCTGCTGCACGACGTGGTGGAGGACTGCGGCGGGGCGCCGCGGCTCGTGGAAATCCGGGGAAAGTTCGGCGAGCGCGTGGCGCACATTGTGGACGGCTGCACAGACGCGGACCAGATTCCGAAACCGCCGTGGCGGGAGCGCAAAGAGCGTTACGTGGAGCGCGTGCGCAACGAGAAGCCCGACGTGCTGCTGGTGAGCGCGGCAGACAAGCTCTACAACATGCGCGAGATCCTGATGGACGTGCGCGAGCAGGGCCCCAGCGTGTGGGAGCGCTTCAAGGGCAAGCGCGAGGGCTCGCTGTGGTATTACCACGCAATGATCGAGGCTCTGCGCGGGCGCGCGACGGCCGGGCTGGTGGCGGAGCTCGAGCGCACCTTGGCAGACCTCGAGAAGCTGGGCTAGGCGGCTCGAACGCCCTCTGCTTGCGTAGTTTCCGATTGCCGGGATGGAGAGCTCGGTTCAGAATATTGCAGGCGGGAAGCGACGTTCCATGGGCAGGCTGGATACAGTGCCGCATCCGATTTACACGCTGGGACACTCGAATCTTGAGCTAAGCGACCTCTCCGGAGCGCTACGGAGGGTTGAAGTCGCGCTTCTGGCCGACGTACGAAGCCTGCCGCGCAGCATGCGTCACCCCCAGTTCAGCCGGGACAATCTGGAGGAAGGGCTGCGCGAGGCGGGCGTTCGCTACCTGTTCCTCGGTGAGGAACTGGGGGGCCGTCCGGCGGATGTGAAGTTCTACAAAGGCAACGGCGTAGTGGACTACCGCGCCCGGCGGTCCTGCCGTGATTTCCAGTGGGGGATTGACCGGCTGTTGGAAGAGGCGCAGCGCGCTCCGGTGGCCATGCTGTGCGCGGAAGAAGACCCCATCACCTGCCACAGATTTCTGTTGATCGCTCCCGAACTGGTGCTGCGCGGCGCGATCCCGTTGCACATCCGGAAGGGCGGGGAACTGGAGACCCAGCAGAAGGCGGAAGACCGCCTGTTATCCGCGCAGCAGATGGGAGATATCGCAGGCGCTTCGCTTTTTGCGGCGGACCGCGCCTCGGCACTGGAAGACGCGCTGGTGGCGCAGGCGGAGAAGTGCGCCTTCCGAGTGGATCCCCAAGCGCTCGAATACAGCCAGTACTGAATGCGTCCGCGGCTCTGCACCATCGGTTTCGCAGGGAAAAGCGCCGAAGAGTTTTTTCGCCTGCTGGAGCATGGCGGCGTGCGGACGGTGGTAGACGTTCGGGGGAACCGCATCGGACAGCTTTCCGGGTTCGCGAAGTTTCCGGACATCGCGTTTTTTCTGGAGAGACTGGGGGGCACGGCCTATCGTTACGAGCCGGACCTGGCGCCCACCCCCGAAATTCGCAAGCGCTACCGGGAGACCAAGGACTGGCCCGGCTACGAGGCAGCGTTCCTGGCGCTGATGCGAGAGCGGGGATTTCCGGCGAACTTCTCGCTGGACGGTGGCGAGGGCGCGGTGGCGTTCCTCTGTTCGGAGCCCGGGCCGGAGCGCTGCCACCGGCGGCTGGTGGCAGAACTGCTGGCCGAAAGGTGGCGGGCGGAGGGAGAGGCGCCGGAAG